>JAFAGX010000175.1 GCA_019237515.1 Acidobacteriaceae bacterium | reverse complement strand
CGGCCACAACGATACCTGGGCACCCGAACAGGAAGAAAATACGGTGATGTCGATCGACGAACAAGACCAGGGCGGCATCATCGACGTGCACAGCGGGTCGGAAGCGATCAGCAGCGAAGGCACCGCGTACAACACGTGGTGACCCAGATTTGATCTGCGTTGCATCTATTCGAAAGCCAGCGTAAGACATGAACGGGCCTTTTCCCTTGTACATGTGGGCTCACGCCGAGGTTTGTTTCTCTGCATCACAATGAGCAAGAAATCGAGCACGCTGCCCCTCAACTTGCATGAGCCGAAGGCGGGAGTACCGCTGTATCGCTGGTTGTATGAGGAACTGCGTTCGGCAATTCTGGCAGGACATTTGCGCCCCGGACTGCGCCTCCCTGCAACACGTGAGTTAGCGGCGGAATATGGACTCTCGCGTCCCACGATTGTCACTGCGTTCGAACAGCTCAGGTCCGAAGGATACGTCGAAGGCAAGATTGGATCGGGCACATATGTGAGCAAGACACTTCCCGAAGAATTGCTCCAGGCGCCGCTCCCCAAACCGAGTGCAAAGGCGCAGCAAAGCAAAATTTCACTCTCGGAATACGGGCGAAGGCTGAAACCTTTGCCGCGCACGAAGTCTCGACCGGCAAGAGCATTTCGGGGCGGCGAACCAGCCCTCGATGTTTTTCCTACTGATCTATGGGCACAAGTAGCAGCACGGCGACTGCGTCGTGTCTCGACCAGCTTGCTTGCTGGTGGCGAGGCTCTGGGATACCGCCCGCTGCGTGAGGCAGTTGCTGAATATCTGAATACCTCGCGAGGGGTGAAGTGTTCGGCGGAGCAGGTCTTAATCATCTCTGGAGTGCAGGAGGCGCTCGATCGCACGGCACATCTGGTACTCAATCCCGCAGACCCCATCTGGATGGAGGAGCCAGGTTACCCCGGAGCAGCAGCAACGTTTCAGGCGGTTGGGGCGAAGATCTGCCCAGTACCGGTTGACGCCGAAGGGTTGGATCTTGAACACGGGCGGCGAACTTACCCAAAACCGCGGCTGGTTTACGTGACTCCCGCCCACCAGTTTCCGCTGGGTGTCACAATGAGCTTGCGCCGGCGATTATCGCTGCTGGAATGGGCGCGGCGATCGAGAACTTTGATCTTCGAAGATGACTATGACAGCGAGTACCGCTATTCGGGGCGCCCGATACCGGCATTGCAGGGATTAGATCGGGCTGGCGTTGTAATTTTTGCCGGGAGCTTTACGAACGTGCTCTTTCCGTCGTTGCGTCTCGGTTATGTGGTGGTTCCGCAGAATATGGTTGATGTCTTCGCGGCAGCCGGATCGGTAAGCACACATCACCCCCCATTGATTGATCAGGCGATCCTGGGCGATTTCATCCGGGAGGGGCATTTCGCAAGGCATGTGCGGCGGATGAGGGAACTCTATGCTGAGCGGCTGTCCGTGCTGGTTGAAGCGGCGCGCAAACGGCTGGGCGGTGTCCTGAAAATCGCTGACATCGAAGCCGGTTTGCGAACGGTGGGGTGGTTGCAAAACGGAGTTTCTGCCGAGGCGGCGGCCCGAGCCGCAGCGAAACGCAACGTTGAGGTATTTCCCCTGAGTCGCTACGTGTATGGGCGGACCAGACCTAACGGTCTCTTGTTGGGCTTTGCCGCGGTGGATGCCAAGGAATTAAGGCGTGGAGTGGAGGATTTGGCCAGAGCACTCGAGGGATGCAAATAAAACGTGCCTAGGCCCGCACCATCCAGCCTCACCGGTCTACAAACTTCGCAAACATCTTGTGGGGATCAATTGCGATGAACAAACCCTTACTACGGGCCAAGACTTCCCTTTTCTGATTAAGGATCTCCGCGGAATTCGTGTGGTAGCGCCCGTTCACTTTGACCTCCCGGGATTCTACACGCAAAGGCTTGTTCAAGGGCACGGGCTTGAGATAGTCCACAGTAATCGTTGAAGTCAGCGCTACGACGTGTCTGAGCTTGTTTACCTTGCCCATTGCTTCATCAAGGATGGTCGCGATAATTCCACCGTGCGCGTGCCCGGGAGGTCCGGTGTAGCGCTTGCCCAATCGAAAGCGGCAGACAAAGCAGTCCCGCTCTTCCTCGTAGGTGAAGCGGAGATGCATTCCCTCTGAATTGTTCTTGCCGCAAGCAAAGCAGAAATTCTTTTGGCCACGAGTATGCTGAGTAGCATGGCCGTGGCCCGAAGCTTTTTTGGGCATGCAGCGCATTGTATCGTGAGGCGGATCACCGCGACTCATCAGTAACCAGCGAGAGGCAGATTCTCGGAAGAAAATTCAGTTCCCGGTTGCTAGTTATCAGTTCTCAGCAAGCGAAGAACCCGTTGCGCACCTCACATCGACCTGTGATATGCTTCCTTGTTTTTTACGAGCAACACTGGTCAGCAATCCTGCGCCCTTTGGGAGGTTGCGTAGATGGGTCTCGCCCTGCTGGTGATTATCTGGCTTATTACCTTTCTCAGCACTTATTTCTTCGCCGCGAAAACCTGGTGGTTGCCACACGGAGTCTCAACCGCCGCACCTTGGATCGATCATCAATTCGCGCTGACTTATGTGTTGATGGGCATTGTATTCGTCGCCGCACAATGCGGGCTGGGTTGGCTGGTTTGGAAATACCGTGCTGGAGCTTCCAGTGGTCCCGTCGAATACTCGCATGGCAACACGAAGCTGGAAGTGCTGTGGACGACTCTGACAGCAATACTGTTCATCGGCCTCAACCTCATGGGGAGTCATGTATGGGCGAGCGAGCGCTTCGAGCCCGCGAAGCCGGGTTCGGTTCCCGTGGAAGTCACAGGAATGCAATTTGCCTGGTACTTCCGATATCCGGGGCCGGACGGAAAATTTGGCAAGACCAATCCCAAGCTGATGGATCCGTCGGCCGGAAACGAAGCGGCGCTAGGCCTGGACACGGCTGACGGAGCGGCAAAAGATGATGTGGTCACAGGGACCATGTACCTCCCGGTGAACCGAGAGGTCGATCTCACACTGCGTTCTGTCGACGTGATTCACAGCTTTTTTGTTCCTTCATTCCGCTTCAAGCAGGATGCAGTTCCTGGTCTCGCAATCCACATGCATTTCACTCCCACAGAGATTGGCGAATATGAGATCGCCTGCGCGGAGCTGTGCGGATTGGGTCATTACAAAATGCACGGCATGGTTCACGTGGTAGCACAAGAAGACTTCGATAAGTGGGTGGCAGCACGGGAGGCAGAGAAACAGTAATGGCAACCTCGGCAACGATTCACTCGCATGCGGCCCCGCAGGGGTTCATTCGCAAATACGTTTTTAGCCTCGACCACAAAGTCATCGGGATTCAGTATTACTTTCTGGCGCTGATCGCAGTGTTCGTCGGGATGTTTCTGTCGCTTCTGATGCGCATCCACCTGATCTGGCCTACGGCAGTGCTACCGCTAGTAGGTGAAATCAAGCCGGAGACTTATCTGAGCCTGCTCACAATGCATGGTACAATCATGGTCTTCTTCGTGCTGACGACCGCCCCGCAGAGCGGGTTCGGCAATTACTTCCTGCCAATCCAGATCGGCGCACCGGATATGGCGTTCCCGGTGCTGAACATGCTTTCGTTCTGGACGACGTTTGTCGCCTTCGTTGTCATGATTGCTGCGTTCTTCGTCACCGGCGGAGCGCCACTGCATGGCTGGACGGGATATGCGCCCTTGAGTGCACTGACCAACTCAGGTCCCGGTGAGCAGTTCGGGGCCGATTTGTGGATCACAAGCATTGCTATTTTTTGCATCGCTTCGTTGATGGGTGCGTTGAATTTCATCACCACCACGCTCGATTTGCGAGCTAAGGGCATGACCATGATGCGCATGCCGCTGACCTGCTGGGCGTGGTTCATCACAGCGATTCTGGGATTGCTGGCGTTCGGCGTTCTGCTTTCGGCCGGCATTCTTCTGCTGCTCGATCGCAATCTCGGCACCAGCTTTTACGTTCCGCTCGTGGTCGTGAACGGCCAGGTCATGGGGCACAAAGGCGGTTCGCCGCTGCTGTGGCAACACTTGTTTTGGTTCTTTGGTCATCCTGAGGTCTACATCGCAATCCTGCCCAGCATGGGCGTTGCTTCGCAGTTGCTCTCGACCTTCTCGCGCAAGCCAATCTTCGGTTACAAGGCGATGGTCTACGCCATCATGGCAATTGGCGTCCTTGGATTCGTCGTGTGGGGACATCACATGTTCATGAGCGGTATGAGTCCCTATTCGGCGTTTGCGTTTTCAATCATGACCATGGCGATCGGAGTGCCGTCAGCCATCAAGACCTTTAACTGGCTGGGCACGTTGCATAAAGGAAAAATCAGGTTCTACACGCCTATGCTGTTCGCGATTGGGTTCGTATCCTTGTTCGTGTCGGGTGGATTGAGTGGACCGTTTTTGGCTCAGCCGGTGCTCGACATTCCCCTTCACGACACATATTTCGTGGTCGGACATTTCCATCTCATCATGGGCGTCGCATCGATCTTCGGTATCTTCGGCGCGACCTACTACTGGTTCCCGAAGATGTTCGGCCGTATGATGAACGAGGGCTTAGGCAAGCTGCATTTTTGGATAACCTTCGTCGGCACCTACGCCATCTTTATGCCTATGCACTACTTGGGGATGGCTGGCCATCCACGGCGTTATTCGCAGCTGACCGAGCTCGCTTACCTCCACAATTTGTTTCCAGTGCAAACGTTCATGACTTACGCAGCGTTCATTACGATTGCTGCTCAGTTCATTTTCTTGATTAATCTGTTCTGGAGCTTGTTCAAGGGACCAAAGGCGAGCGACAATCCGTGGGAATCAACCACGCTTGAGTGGATAACCGCGACACCGCCCCCGCACGACAATTTCGGTGGACATACGCCTGTGGTGTATCACGGGCCTTATGAATATGGTGTCCCCGGCGCGGCCAAGGATTACGTGATGCAGACCGATCCGGCGTCGGCAGTGGCGCATTAATAATTCGCGGGCGAGGCGCCCGCGCCACATGAGTACTTTATGGCGAGTTTGACTCCGACAATTCCGATTAAGCTTCCCGAAACAGGGCGCGGTGGCGGAAGCGAGCCCCCTGTCTATCGCGGTGGTGGAGATGGCGGCCATGAAGAAGGCTACCCCGATTATGGCCAACGATTGCGGCGTGCGCGCTTAGGACTTGCGATCGCCCTCGCACCCATCTTCATGTTTTTCATCTCGATCACAAGCGCTTACATTGTGCGGCAAGGGTTGCCCACCTTCGACGACAAGACCAACACCTATGTTCGCGATTGGATTTCGGTTCAGCTTCCACTCGCGCTGTTGCTCTTCAATACCGGCTTACTCGCCGCAAGTAGCCTCACAGCGGAATTTGCACGCAGGCAAATCACCCGTCAGGCTGCCTTGGCTCCGGTTCAATCCATTCCCGGGGTCTCCCTTGGGGATGAGCGCGGTTTTCCATGGTTGTACGTAACTGTCTTGCTGGGCGGAGCTTTTCTGGTCGGGCAATGGATGGCGTGGCAGGAACTGGCGACACGTGGCTTCTACATGGCTACGAGCGCCAGCAGTTCGTTCTTCTACCTGCTAACTGCTGCGCATGGAGTTCATCTCACCGGTGGCGTGTTGGTGCTGACATACGCCGCCATCGTGTCGGTGCTACATAAACCGGTGGAGGCGAGACGCATCGTTGTCGATGTGACCGCCTGGTACTGGCACTTTATGTTTTTACTCTGGATGGGAATTTTTGCGTTGTTGTGGTTCATGAGATAAACGGTACGCAGAGGATCTGCGTGGCCTCTGTGGTCCGACATTTAGCTTGCATTCAGGGAGACCGGAACATGGCGGATGTCGCGGTACAGCACGGCGTGGCGGAAGCTTACGAAGCGTCACTGTTTGGAACCTATTCGAAGAAAATCGGGATGTGGCTGTTCCTGCTCTCCGACTCGCTGACGTTCGGAGCGTTGTTGTTTGCTTATAGCTACGGGCGAATCTCCAACCCGGATTGGCCCACTCCGTTCCACCGAGAAAGCATTCTGAATGCGACGGTCATGACCGGATGCCTGCTTTCCAGTTCTCTCACGATGGTTCTGGGAGTGCTGGCGGCGCGCCGCGGCGATCGCAGTTGGACGCGGAACTGGATTCTTCTCACCATGCTGTTTGGCTCGGGTTTTATTGTGCTGCACGCACAGGAGTGGACGAAACTTATCGCTGAGGGAATGACGCCGTTCAAGAATCCGTGGGCGGCCAATGTACCGCAATTTGGCGGAACATTCTTTACACTGACAGGCATGCACATGCTGCACGTGACAATCGGAGTTATTTACTTAGGAGTCGTCGCACTGCGGAAGAAATGGCTACCCGTTCTGCTGGCGATCTGGTTAGCGGTGTGGCTCTTAACTCCGGCGGACAATGTTTTTCACACCGGCGTGCACGTGATCCTGCTTGGTACCGTCATTGCCGCTGTTATCTTGTTTCTGAAGCCGAAGGATTACGATGCCCATGACGTTGAGATTGCCGGTTTGTATTGGCACTTCGTCGACTTGGTATGGATGTTCATTTTCCCGCTGGTGTATTTGATGTCAACCAGAATTACCGGATAGTTCGTCCTTGGGTTGTTCGCGAGTGGAGGAGCGTTACAGGATGCATACGATTGCCGCGCATCATGATGAGAGCAAGAGCCAATATCTGTGGGTCTGGGGTGTCTTGCTACTACTGACTGCCGTTGAGGTGGTGCTTGCATATAAGCAGATTTTTCAGCCAGTGCAGATGCTGGAGGCGCTGATGATCTTATCGATCATCAAGTCGGCACTGATTATTGGCTATTTCATGCACCTGAAATACGAGATCGCTTCAATGAAGTGGGTCATGATGACCGCGGTAGTTGCCTGCTTGTGCCTGATGTTTATCTTTTTTGCCGATGCGTTCCGCATCCTGAAGCTGGGTGTGTAATGAAACTGCGAGTAGCTCTAATTTCGTTGGCTTTGCTGCTGTGGGTTGCGCCAGTTTTCGCTCAGGGCTGCGCCATGTGCTACAGCAATGCTGCAGGCAGCAGTAAAGATGGGCAGCGGGCGATCAATCGGGGGATTCTGGTTCTGCTGATTCCACCTCTCGGATTTATGACTCTAGGCGTCGGCTTGGCATACCGCTACGGTAAGAACCGCGACAAAGAGAGCAGCTAAATTTCAGCCTTCAGCAATAAGCATTCAGCCTTTTGAATTGTGAATGTCGAATTTTGAATGCTCAGTTCCGGAGCTGAATCTACTAGACTGCACACTTTCTGTGCGAATATGGAATGAATGCCCGAGCTTAAAACCGTTTTCTTCGACATCGGCAACACACTGCTTTTTCCCACCCGGCCGGTAATCCTCAAGTCACTGTATCAACGAAACCTCGCTCCCACTCTTGAGCAGTGGCATGCCATCGAGCGTGCCACGAAGAAAGAATTTGACGAGAGTATGCAGCACGGGATCGCAGACCATGGCTTCTGGTTTATGTTCTACACCCAGCTGTTGGCAGAACTTGGGATCAGCGACGAATTGCTGCGAGATGAACTTGTCAATGCCACGAGAATGTCCTCCAATTGGTGTGATATGCGTCCGGGGACGCGCGAAACTCTGCAGCGTATCGGTTCGCGTTATCCGCTGGCCGTAATTTCGAATGCCGATGGCAAGATTGCGGCGGTACTCGAACGCTGCGGAATTGCAGAATGGTTTGCATCGATTACGGACTCAGGAGTTGTTGGATGTGAGAAGCCTGCCGGCGCCATTTTCCAAGCGGCGTTACGTGCCATGAATGCGAAACCCGCGGAAAGCCTATACGTCGGAGATGTTTATTCCGTGGATTATCTCGGTGCCACCCGAGCAGGTATGCAAGCGATGCTGTTCGATGTCTCAGGTGCTTACCGAGGGCTCGACGTGCCGCGTGTGGCGTCGCTGGAAGAATTGGAAGCACATCTCATGCAGTAGCCCGGCGCTGGCTATAGCGAAATCACCTGGTGATCGACGCAATCCGAGTGGATGCACTCGTACATGTTGCGCAGGAAATCGCGGCCAGAGCGAGATAGAAAATAAATCCCGGCAATCTCGCGTTCCTGCAGGGTCTTGTTGGGATAGAGCGCGTTGCTGAGCAACTGCGCTTTACGGCCCACGACCTCTGTTTGCCGCAATTCGGCACGCGCCGCTTTGGCGCGTAGGCTCTCAAGCTGATACTGAATTTTGCTTCCCGCATTGTCCGTCGCGTCGACCAAAGTCTTGTCCAGCCGCTCCAGCGCAGATCTAATTGCCGCAACGGAGTTCTTGATTGAAGTTTCGGCATCCTCAAATGCCGCCTGTAATTCATTAGAAAGAGTTTGTGCGGCGAGCTGTTCGCGAACCGCTTCTGGGCCCTCAAAGACTTCGCGCACCGTCAGGTTGTAGCGATCCAGCAGGTTCTGGAGTTCTGGTTCCAGCAAAGTAGCGGAGAATCGCGGCACAATCGGAGTAATTCTCCCCAGCAATTTCTCGTACACCATCCCAGCTTGTGCGAAGTACGCGACCTCGGCGCTGCCACCGGTGTAAGCGACAGTCGGCAGAAGATAGTCCTCGACCACAGGGCGCAGGAGCACATTAGGGCTGAAATATTCCGGCTTCGAATGAATTTGTTCGAGCAATTCACTCTGCGGGAATTTCCGGTCGCCCGCAATGAAACCGCCATCACGCAGGTCGCGGGAGATCGGAACGCGTGCGCCACTCTGCAGGATGAAGAGCAGAGTGGACGAAGACGTCACTTTGACTTGTTGGTGGTAGCCTGCTGCTTCAAGTTCGCTGCCGCGTTCAATTAGTGACTGGTTGATTTCGGCTGCGCGCTCAATCGCGTCAGCATAAATCGGAATGGCAATCTGATGAAGCTCGGGATCGGAAGCGTCCAGCAGAATGACTCCCCATTCGGCAAACAATTTGGCGAAGAACCGGGCAAACGCGCTTCCGAGGGTTTGCCCCGGCATGTAGGTTTCACGTAACACTCTCGCGATTTCGGGATCACCGAGCCGCGTGGCAACTTCGTCGACGATCGTCTGAATCTCTCGACCGAATGCGATCGTGCCGACCGGAGCATCCGGCTTAGACGCCACAGGCACGATAAGTTTTTCGAGCAATGCATCCGGCCCCGGAATGGAGACCTGGCTGACTTCGTCCAGATCGTGATCTTCCGTTGCGAGCCAGAAAACCGGAATGCATCGAACACCGGATTCGCTTACCTGTCTGGCAAGCTTCACGGCCGTCAG
>JAFAGX010000106.1 GCA_019237515.1 Acidobacteriaceae bacterium | reverse complement strand
TTGAACGGCTGGGACAATACCGCGGAAACTTTTGACTACAATCCCGTATCCGTTCTCGGTGACCCACTCGGTGTTATAGCGCTCCTGGGGCAGGGTTTTCGGATTGCATTCCACAATCACGGGCAGATGTAATTGCAGCGCTTCGCGGATGGAACCGGGCCCTGGTTTTCCGATAAAAAAGTCTGCCATACCCATGAAGTATTCAACGTTTCCTGTAAAGCCTTCCACCAACATGGGCCTGCGCATCTTCAGGCTACGAAGTCTTGAGGCGAGTTTCTCATTGTGCCCGCAGATGAGGATCAACTGCAGGTCCATGCTGTCCAGTTTTTTCGCAATATCGAGCATGACGCCCGAGCCATGCCCGCCAAAAAGAATGATCGCGGTGGCACAATCAGGATCAAGCCCATGTCGTTTGCGTTCGGCCGCGCGATCGATCGCAAGCTCGTGGTAAAAACGCGGCTTCAAAATCATTCCAGAAGTTTGAAAAGTACGGTCAGGGGAATGTCCCATAGTCAACGCCTGCTGCTTCGCCCGGTCGCTACCGACAATCAGGAATTCTGAGTTCGGCTCAATCCAGAAGCGCGGTGGGTAATCGGCAATGTCGGTTAGCAGCGTGACGAACGGCGTTTTTCGGTCCCCATTGATCAGACTCTCGGCGATCTCCCGATTGAAATGCGGGATCACCGACAACACAACATCGGATGGATGCTCCATCCAGTAGCTTCGCAGGAGTTTAACGATGCGCGAATGAGCAACTCGGATGGTTCTCTGCAGCAGCACCAGCAATTGCGGTGTGAAACGCGTCCAACCCTTGCGCAAAATCAGGTTATAGGTTCCCTCTATATTCAGGCCTGTGGTGCGGCGGACGACATCGAGAGGAGCGAGCAATTCCTGAAGATTTAGAAGCCCGACATCCCAAGGGGGATTTTGCGACTCCAGCACCTCTTTCAAAGCATCTGCAGCGTTGCGATGGCCTCCGCCCGCGTGGTGGAAAATAATAGTAATTCTGCGAGAGGCACCGGAATAGGATTTCGCCGTAGTGGTTTTCACCCGCTGATTTTCTCGAACTCTGCGACTTCGCGAAGGTCGTCTTGCTCAGTTTCCGCCAATTCGGTTTCGCTCATTCTTGCGTCGGAATCGGTGAGGTTCTGCGAATGAGTCTGCACTCCATCAGCGTCCACCGTGATGTACGTGCCAACTGAACCGACCCAGCCACCACAATTGTAGTAGTGATGACCGTCGCGTTCTTCGTCGATAGCCTCGTGAGTATGCCCACAAAAAATGCGGTCGGCTCGACGAAGACGAGCGTGGAATAGTGCTCCGGAAGCGACCTTTGGCGACATACGAAGCCAACTCGTGTTCAGTCGATCGATCAAACGGGCAAGCGGCTTGCCTTTTACATCGAGCTTTTGCAATTGCAAGTACAGCAGCGTTCCAAAATAATTCAGCCGCAGATTGTTGGCGAGCAGGCGATCGAATTGGTGACCGTGGATCGCAAGATGCCGAAGCCCCTGATATTCCCAGACATATTCCTGGTAAACCCGAACCCCGACTAGATGCGACATGACTTCGGTCAAGCCATGATCGTGGTTGCCCTCCACCCAGATTACTTCTACCCCGCGTTTGGGATTGGAAAGCTTGCGAATGTAACCGAGAAACTTCCAATGTGCTTTGGTCAGACGGCGAAAATTCAGGTCAGCGAAGATGTCGCCAAGCAGGATCAACCGGCGAAAACGATTCTCTTTGAGGACTCGCAGAGCGTCGCCAGCATGGCTGGTTTCCGCACCCAGGTGCAGGTCGGAAAGGATCAGCGTGTCGTAGACGGGCGGATCCATGCCTCAATTCTGGTGCAGAATTGTTACAGGTAGATGAAAGCACGGTTAATAGGCTGGTAAACGTATTGGCTGGAAAGGTACTCAGGTAACGTTCTTGTGCAGCTATTCAACTTCCAACCGTCGGCGCCGAATTACTTCTGGGCCGGTGGCACATACTGCTCGGGAGGCCGGACACCTTCTCCGAAGAAATACTGCTCCATTTGCTTGACGATCGCTTCCTGGTCCTCGCGGCGGGCGGGATTCAGACGATATTCATTCAACAGCATTTTGCAGAAGTCCATCCATTGATTCCATGCCTGCTGTGAGACGTTGTCGTAAATCTTCCTGCCCAGTTCAGTGTCGAAGGGTGGCTCGTCAAGCCCAGGCAGTTCCTTCTGCAGCTTGACACAGAAAACTTTGTGCTCGGCCATGAGTTCCTCGAAAAAATTATCTCACATGCGGATGCGCAGTGCCGCACTCTGAGCCGACTCCGGCACACAAGAAATGTTCGTTGACAAAGCAAAAGGCCCGCCGGAGCGGGCCCATGCTGATCGTCTCTCCCCATCTAGAGAGGAGGATTGGTGCTGGACGGAGGTGTGTTAGGACTTGGACTGCTCGTGCTCGGCGGATTGGTTGTGCCGGGCGTTGTCGTCGAAGGATTGCCTGCGGGTGGTTGACTTCCTGGAGTTGTCGTACCCGGTTGAGTCGTGCCCGGCTGACTTCCCGGAGTTGCCGTTCCGGGCGTCGTTCCCGGGCTTGTCGTGCCTGGAGTCGCGGTTCCCGGTGTTGGCGCTGCGGTGCCAGGAGTTGGAGATGCCGTGCCCGGTGTGGGTGCCGCTGTTCCCGGGGTTGGCGAAGCCGTGCCCGGAGTTGGATTCGCGGATCCCGGATTCCCCATGGTCCCTGGCGTCGCCGGCCCAGTGGTTTGTCCCGGCGTGGTTCCTGTGCCCAGAGTTTGCGCGCCCGGGCCTGCTCCGGGACTCGCGGTTCCGGTCTGGCCGGGTGTTCCCGCGGCGCTGCCAGTGCTGCCAGCTGCGCCGCCTGCGGTTCCAGCTCCGCCAGCGCTACCAGCGCCTCCGGATTGCATTAAAGCAGCGAGCTCAAACGTGCCCTGGCTTATTTTCTTTGACGTTGGACCCGGAGGGTTGCTCGCTTCGCCGCAATGGTCGGATGCTTTAGTCGCGCTGGTCACTTCGAAATTCTGACCAGCCGGGGCGCCCGGAGTTCCCGTGTTTGCAGAGCTCGTCGCACCATTAGTTGTCGCTGCTGCGCCGGTTTGATCAGCCGGAGAACTCGTGCCGGTAGTTCCCGTGGCGCCCGCCGAACTTGCTCCAGCCGGAACGCCGGCCATCTGCCCGGTAACCTGGACTTCATTCCCTATGAGCATGCGCAAGTCGTTATTGTCACCCATCAGCTTGTACTTGTTCCCGGTGTTATCGGTCAGAGTAAAAATTCCGCTTGCGGCCGAACCGGACAAACATCCTTTCAAGGTGTTGCTCGCGCCGTTCATCCCGGACTGAGCAGTTGCGCTCGCGCCATTTTGTCCGGCCTGTGCGTTGGCGCCGGGTTGTGCGGTGGTTGACCCGCTCTGCCCTGAGCCGGTCATTCCACTTTGTCCGGTCGCCGAGCTGCCCGCAGTTCCCGCCGTACCTTGATCAGGATTTTGCGATCCTGGTGTGGTTTGGGTGGTAGTCCCCGTTGTCGTTGAGCTTTGGCCGGTCGTGGTCTGAGAAGTCGACGATCCGGTCTGACTTGTGCCGCTAGTCTGGGCAACTACCCACGATCCAGCCAGCAGCAGTACTGCGAAGCCTAATGTCTTTACCTTCATGCGCAAGCCTCCGAGGAGAAACGAACTCTGCCCTATCTCTCTTGGAGTTTAGGCGGCAGGACTCAAAGGAGGAATCCATTGAATTCTTTAGGAATTCGCTGCAATTCCCTCTAGGAAGTCGCTGACGTTCAGGTACAGCCGCGTGCGGCGGGGTTAGGTGTGAAATCGAGAGCAAAAAATAAGGGCTGCACATTGAGTGCAGCCCTAGAACAACGTAGCTGACCTTAGAACCGAACTCGGGCACCCAATTCAATCTGTCGATTGCCGCCCGGTTCTTCCTGAGCTGATCCGCCACTCAGAGTTCCGAATCCACCCGGTGCTCCACCGCTGAAAAGTCCAGTGGCGAAGAAGCCGTTCGGATCGAGGAATTGGTTGTGGTTCAGCACATTGATGAAGACTCCCTGGAATTCCAAGCTGATACGCTCGGCTACCCTGACATTCTTCTTGATGCTGAAGTCCATATTCCA
>JAFAGX010000363.1 GCA_019237515.1 Acidobacteriaceae bacterium | reverse complement strand
AAGGTGAACGGGCTCGATGCTACAAGAGCAATTCTGAAGAAATCTCCCGAAATTCTGGTGTTGATGCTCAGCATGCATCCAGAAGCTACCTGGGTGCGGCAGTCACTCGACGCGGGTGCGCGGGGGTATATCTTGAAAAACGCTGTTGATCTGGAATTAGGGGGCGCGATCCGCAAAGTGGTAGCTGGCGAGGTCATATTGGACCCGCAGGTGGAGAATCCCAGGCGGCTCAAAGGCGAACGAAACACCCTCACCCAGCGCGAGATGGAAGTTCTCCAGATGATTGCCCAAGGAAAATCAAATAAGGAAATTGCTGCTGAACTCCAGCTCAGCGCGAATACTGTCGCCGTTCACCGGGCCAATATCATGGATGCATTAGGCATTCACAAAACCGCGGAACTCGTCGTCTATGCCATTCGCAACGGCTTGGTTAACCTTCCGTGAATCGCCGTTGCTTCATCCGGGGCATCGCCGGTCTGGCTGCGTTTTCCCCACTGTCCAAGTTCACAGCCCTGGCATCTGCTGCGCCAACGAGTGATCCAGGCTTTCGGCTCGTTGACGTAACCTCGCGCGCCGGAATTCATTTTGGTCATAACAGCGGGGCTTACGGTGGCAAGCTTCTGCCGGAAACTCTGGGCTCAGGCTGTGCCTTCCTCGATTACGACAATGACGGCTGGCAAGACATTCTCTTGGTCAACGGAATGGATTGGCCCAGCCACAAGCGCGCACGGACCACGCTGGCCTTGTATCGCAACAATCGCGACGGGACGTTCACCGATGTTACCCGAACCGCTGGCCTCGATGTCGAAATGTACGGCATGGGAGTCGCGGTCGGCGATTACAACAACGACGGAAATCCCGATATTCTCATCACCTGCGTCGGACAGAACCGTCTTTTCCGGAATACGGGCAAAGGCACGTTCGTGGATGTCACAAAGACGAGCGGGCTTGCTGGGCGGCAGGCATTCAGCACATCAGCCCTGTGGTTTGATTTCGATCGCGACGGTCTCCTGGATTTGTTCGTTTGCAATTATGTGAAATGGTCCCCCGACCATGACGTCTTCTGCAGTATCGATGGCAAACGTAAGGCCTACTGCACGCCCGAAGCCTACCGAGGCGAGACCTGCTGGCTGTTTCACAATCGGGGCGACGGCACGTTCGAAGATGTCACCGCGAAAAGTGGGATTTTCGACAGCAGTTCGAAATCGCTGGGCGTCGCCATGTTTGATTTTGATCAGGATGGCTGGCCTGATTTGCTCGTCGCCAACGATACTCAACCCAACAAGCTTTACCGCAACCAGCGGAATGGCACATTCCAGGATGTGGCTGTAGAAACGGGTATTGCGTTTACCGCCGAGGGCAAGGCCCGTGCCGGCATGGGCGTTGATGTAGCCGATTTCGACAACTCTGGCAAAGCCGGCGCCGCTATTACGAATTTCGACAACGAAATGATCGGACTTTACCGTGCCTCGGAAAGCAGCTACGCGGACGTAGCCATGCAAAGCGGAGTTGGAATTCCTTCCAGGGACAAACTCGGGTTCGGCTGCTTATTTCTGGATGCGGCGCTCAACGGAACGCTCGACCTCGTGACGGTGAATGGTCACATTGACGAAACTGTGCGCAATGTTCGCAATGTTGGGTATGCGCAACCGCCTGAGTTTTTCCTGAATACCGGCAAAGGAAATTTTCGGGATGTCACAGACCAACTCGGTCCCGACTTCCAACGTCCGCAGGTTGGCCGCGGCCTCGCTTACGGGGACTTCGATGGTGACGGCGATCTTGATCTGCTGATGACCACCAATAATGGGCCGGCGTTCCTATTCCGCAACGATCAGTTGAGCGGTAATCAAAGCATTCGAATTCGGCTGGTGGGCACAAAATCGAATCGTGATGCGATTGCAGCATTGGTACACGTTTTTGACGGAGATTCGACGCAATCGCGAGTGGTCAAGAGCGGATCGAGTTATTTGTCGCAATCGGAGCTGCCGCTGACATTTGGTTTGGGAAAACGCGATCGCGTCGAGCGGATGGTCATCCGATGGCCGAGCGGCCAGACCGAAGAATACAAGAACCTCAGTTCCGGCAAAACGTACACTTGCGTCGAAGGCAAAGGAATTACATCCGCGGCTTTTCCCAAACGCCGATAAATCTCCGCACTTCTCAGCAGCTATAATTGCCCGACCCGGAAAGGACCTGCATGCGACCATTTGCCGCAATCATGCTGATTTTCGCCCTCACGCTTCCACCATCGGTTCTCGCCGACGACGACACTTCGTTTCTCGGATACGCGGCAAAGTCCACTCAGACAGAGCGAGATTGGGAACAGAAGTTCCGGGCAATTCCTGAGCCCGCTAATATCCGCGATTACATGCAGCATCTCAGCGCGCGGCCGCACCACGTCGGTTCGCCTTATGACAAAGAGGATGCCGAATGGATTCTGGCCCATTTCAAACAATGGGGATGGGACGCGCACATCGAAACTTTCGATGTACTGTTCCCGACTCCGAAAGTTCGCATTCTTGAGATGACAGAGCCAACGAAATTCACGGCTAGGCTGGAGGAGCCTGCGCTCGCGGTCGATCCGACCTCAAATCAGAAATCCGAGCAGTTGCCGACCTACAACGCATATTCCATCGACGGCGACGTTACCGCTCCGCTGGTGTTCGTTAACTACGGTTTGCCTGAGGATTACGAAAAGCTCGATCGTCTGGGCGTTTCGGTCAAAGGGGCAATTGTCATCGCCAAGTATTACCACTCCTGGCGTGGGGTAAAGCCGAAAGTGGCTGCCGAACATGGCGCGATTGGATGTCTGATTTATTCGGAGCCGCACGACGACGGCTACACCCGCGACGTGGTATTTCCTGACGGCCCGATGCGAAACCCCAATGGCGTCCAGCGCGGCAGCGTGATGGATTTTGCTTCATCGAACCCGGGCGACCCGCTCACTCCCGGAGTTGGCGCGACGCCTGATGCCAAGCGTTTGCCGATCAAAGAAGCCAAGAGCATCACCAAAATTCCGGTCCTGCCGATTTCTTACGGCGATGCTCAGCCCCTTTTGGCTGCGCTGAAAGGCCCCATGGCGCCGGATGAGTGGCGCGGGAACTTGCCGATTCCGTATCACGTCGGCCCGGGGCCGGCGAAAGTTCACTTGAAAGTCGAATTCAATTGGGACATCAAGCCGGTTTACGACGTTATCGCAAAAATTCCCGGCAGTGTCGCGCCAGATGAATGGATTATTCGCGGCAACCATCACGATGCCTGGGTCAATGGCGCAGAAGACCCGGTTTCCGGTCAGTCCCCGCTACTCGAGGAAGCTCGTGCTCTTGGGGAATTGTTGAAGCAGGGTTGGAAGCCGCGCCGCACGATAATTTATGCCGCGTGGGACGGCGAAGAACCCATGCTGCTGGGCTCTACGGAGTGGGCTGAACAGCACGCGGACGAATTGCGGCAGCACGCGGCGGTATATATCAATAGCGACGCCAATGGGCGCGGCGTTCTCAACATGGGTGGATCTCATAGCCTCGAACATTTCATTAATGGGGTCGCGCGAGATATTGAAGATCCCGAAACCAAGATGACCGTCTGGCAACGGGACCGTTTATCTGAAATCGCAGAAGCGAAAAATCCAGATGAGCGCAAGCAAGTGCGGGAGCGAGCGGATTTGCGCATTGGCGCGCTGGGCTCCGGCACAGACTTTACGGCCTTCCTCGATCACCTGGGAATTGCTACGCTTGATGTGGGATACGGCGGCGAGGATGAAGGCGGTATTTACCACTCCATTTACGACGATTTCTACTGGTACACCCATTTCTCGGATTCTGATTTCGTCTATGGCCGCGCCCTGTCGCAAACCATAGGAACGGGGGTGATGCGACTGGCCGACGCGGAAATTCTGCCATTCGAGTTCACTGATTTTGCCGACACCATGCAGAAATACACAAAAGAGTTGCAAAAGCTGCTGGCGGATAAGCAGGAGGAGATTCGCGAGCGCAATCAGGAACTAGACGAAGGGGTCTTTAAAGCGACCTTCGACCCTCGGCGACCGACGGTCGCGCCGCCGAAAGAAGTCGTTCCTCCGCATTTGAATTTTGCGCCGATTCAGAATGCAGTAGACGCCTTAACGCGCAGCGCCGAACATTACCGTGAAGCGTTGTCGGCGAAGCAGGGCCAACTGGATCAAGACACCGTGACAACGCTTGCCGCTCTCAATGCGCAACTCATCAGCAGTGAACGCGCCTTGACCAATGCCGACGGCTTGCCTCGTCGCCCTTGGTATAAGCACCTGATATACGGTCCCGGAGTCTACACCGGCTATGAGGTAAAGACGATTCCCGGCGTTCGCGAAGGTATTGAGCAGAAGAAATACGGCGAAGCTGACCAGGAAATCGCGCGCGTGGCCAAAGCCTTGGAAGATGAATCGTCCGTCATCGACTCCGCTTCCCAGAAACTGGAGCAGATGGGCAAATAAGTGCTGTAGATGTTCAGCTCAGCATCCATGATCCTGTGTAAATGACCTTGAACAAACGCAAACAATGAATTACTGGGATCTGCCCAGGCTCTCCAGACTGTTCGCTTACGAACATCAGAACCCAACGGTGGACACCTTGCACTCGCGAGCGATGAGGGCGCCCACTTGTCTTATCCTTTGCCATTAATGGTTTAGGCTTGAGGCTCGATTGGCAAATGCCTTGCCTTGAGATCACAGGGGTCCGTCTGCCAAGGTGTGTAATCGTTTCGCGCTCGCTCATTGCGCTCCTACATATAAACCGTGCCAACGTTGATGCCCGGTGGCGCCTGCGATACGCGTGAGGAAAGTGATAACGAAAGCAAATGGAAGGCTTGACGCAAGACATACGTTACGCCGCGCGAAAAATCATCAAGGCGCCCGGCTTCTCGGCGGCGGTGATTCTGACGGTTTCGCTCGCCATTGCGGCCAATACCTCGATTTTCAGCGTCGTCAATGCGGAATTGCTTCGGCCAATGCCGTTTCGGCAACCGAACCGCATTCTCCAGATCGCTGAAAAAAATGACCGGCTTAACCTTCCAAGCTTTGGTGTATCCGTTTTGAATTTTATTTCCTGGCGCGAGCAGCAGCACTCTTTCGACGAGATAGCCGCCGCTGGGTTCAATACCTACACGCTGACAGGAAAC
>JAFAGX010000276.1 GCA_019237515.1 Acidobacteriaceae bacterium | reverse complement strand
GCCCCCGTTCTCTCCCGCGCCCGGCCCGAGATCGAGAATCACATCGGAGGCCCGCATCACATCGGGGTCATGTTCGACCACCAGAATCGTGTTCCCCAGATCGCGCAAGTCGTGAAGGATCTTGATGAGCCGGTGCGTGTCTCGGCTGTGCAGACCGATCGATGGCTCGTCCAAAACATAAAGAGTTCCGACCAGGCGGGAGCCAAGCGAGGTTGCCAACTGGATGCGCTGAGCCTCGCCTCCCGACAATGTTGATGACAGACGATCCAGAGTTAGATATTCCAGGCCAACTTCATTCAAAAATCGCAACCGCTCCTGGATCTCTTGTAACAACTTGCCCGCGATTCCCTCTTCCTGCTCCGTCAATTGCACATTCGAGAAAAAGCCCGAAGCCTCCTCGATGGTCATGTGGCAAACATCACAAATGTTCTTGCCGTTGATCTTCACCTGGCGGGCTTCCAGGCGCAGACGAGATCCACTGCAATCTGAACAAAGCGAATATCCACGATACCGGCTCAAGAACACGCGGACGTGCAGCTTATATTTCTTGCGCTCCAGATGATCAAAGAAGCCGCGCACGCCAAAAAATCGGCCCTCACCCTCGATGACCAGCCGTTGATGTTCAGGATCAAGTTCTCCCCACGGCACATCAACCGGAATTCCTGCCTGTCGGGCGAAGCGCTTCAGTTCCGTGGAAAGGGTCCGATATTTCGGCTTGGTCCAGGGCTCGATCGCACCCTCGGCAAGAGTCTTCGACTTGTCAGGAATGACCAGGTCCAGATCAAAATCAATAGTGTTGCCGAATCCCTGGCAACGCGGACACGCCCCATAAGGATTGTTGAAGGAGAACAAGCGCGGCTCTGGTTCTTCGTAGCGAATGCCGCAGCGCTTGCATTCAAAACGTTGCGAGAACCGCAGTCGGTCCGGCGTCTGTCCCTCGCGTGGTGCCGTCTCGAAAATCACTTCCCCGGATTCACGATAGCCAATCTCAATGGCATCGACAACTCTGGACCGCGATTCGGGCGAAACCACCAGGCGATCCACCAGCAGGAAAACAGGTTCTGCAAAATTAATGTCCAGCAGAGATTCCGGAGTCGAAAACTCAAAAATCTGACCGTTCTGATACAGCCGGTTGAACCCTCTGGTGCGCAAATCCAGTAAGCGGGCTTTTAGCTGTTCAGAAAAGGCAGCAGTCGAAGTTTTCCGAGTACGAGCAAGTTTTTTCGTTGAGGTCGCTTCGCGAGCAACACTCTGCTCGGGTCTCTGCAGAGGGAACAAAACATTCAACCGCGTGCCTTCGCCTAACCCGAGCACCGCACTCGCCACTTCGTCTACCGCGTCCTTCTTGACTTCCTGGCCGCATTTTATGCAGTAGGTCCTGCCAATTCTGGCAAAGAGAAGGCGCAAGTAATCATAGATTTCCGTTGCGGTCCCAACCGTAGACCGCGGATTGCGCGTACTATTCTTTTGCCGGATGGCAACGGCAGGAGCGATACCATCGATGACATCGGCATCCGGCTTTTCAATTCTCTCGAGAAACTGCCGGGCGTAGGCGGACAACGACTCGACATAACGACGCTGCCCTTCGGCATAAATGGTGTCAAAGGCGAGTGACGATTTCCCGGAGCCCGAGACCCCGGTGACAACCGTCAGCGAGTTGTGCGGGATTTCCAGGTCAATGTTCTTGAGGTTGTGAACCCGCGCACCCCGAACAACGATGGTTTCTGTGGACATTTACTGAAGAGCCTGCCCCCTGCCGATTCGGGTACCTAGGCAGAAAGTTTCGAGATGGGAGGCCGAATCCTCTTATTATAAACGCAAGCAGGAGTGAGCTTACGTCGCTGGGTAAGACGCTTAAGATCGTTGGTTTTTCCTTGCGCGAGGGCGTTGCAACAGGCTCCATACGAACCCATGTCCCAGATCGTGCCCACTCGGGTGGCGAATACCGCGTTACGAACCTGCTGGCCGGGGAGCGCGTTCTGCTTGCAATCTCTGGCCGTGTTTCTCCTGCAACTACCCGACTTTTCGGATCTTTACAACTCAAAAAAGAATAGTGTTTATAACGTTCTTTGGGTTCTGGTGTTCGGCTTCGCTACCCTCAACATCTTGGGCTTGGTGCTCAGGCGCTTTGACCCCCGCCGCAGCGGTCTTAATTTTGGGGAACTTCTGGCCATCACAGTGACCTGCGCTTCCGTACTCCTGCTAGGACTGGAAATGCTCAACCTCTTCCATGTCTTTCCTATCAAGCTGCAGCCTCGGTAAGCGCGCGCATCCTTAGACTGCAGCCGCGTCCGTGAGCTCGCAGTTGCGGTATGATTGCGTTGTATGGCAAAACGCTCGCCTACCTTTGAAGTAACCTGCCCCTGCTGTAGTGCAGTATTGAAGGTTGACACCGAGTCTCAAGCCGTAATCGCCCACACCGCCGCAGTCAAACCTAAAATGTTCGGCGACATCGAGGAGGCGGCGCGCGCGATGAAGGAACAGGACAGCCGCCGCGAGTCGATTTTCCGCCAGTCCGTAGAAGCCCAGAAACACGCCTCCGACCTGCTGGAAAAGAAATTTCAGGAAGCGATCAAGAAGGCGAAAGAAACACCTGATACCGGTAAACCGATCCGCGACTTCGATCTCGATTAACACCCCTAAGCGTTGTGACGATGCTGTCAAAATCCTGTCACAATCTGTGGATTTCTTGCGCCTCCGCAGCGTGCACGCTGCGCGTACAATCAGCCAGTTAGTGTTGCGACCTCCCCTACTCCTCGGGCACCGCGGTGCGCGTGCGTCTCCAATTCCTGAAAATACGCTCGCATCATTTGAACTCGCGCTCTCGCATGCCTGTGATGGATTTGAATTCGACGTGCGCCTGGCGGCTTGCGGCTGCGCGGTGATATGCCACGACCCGGAATATCACGGAATGCCGCTATCCAAGATTTATGACACCAAATCGGTAGACCTTCTCAGGCTCGAGGAGGTCTTGGCGGCGTTCTCGAAACAAGCTTTTCTCAACATTGAATTGAAAGTGCCGGGTCTTTCTTCCGAACTGCTTCTGGCCTTGCACCAAAGCCCCCCCGAGAAAGGTTACGTCGTCTCGTCTTTCCTCCCCGATGTCCTGCTTGATGTGCATACCCGGAACTCCTCGATACCGTTAGGATTCATCTGCGATAAAGCAAAGAATCTCCCGCTGTGGCGGGACCTTCCAGTTCAGTACGTCATTCCGCAGCATCCGCTCATTGATCGCGAACTAATCCGTGACGTACATGATGCTGACAAGTTCCTCTTCGCGTGGACGGTCAACGAGCGAAGTTCCATGCAGCGCCTGGCAGAGTGGGGCGTCGATGGAATTATCTCCGATGACACTGAATTACTGGTGAAGACCTTGCGGCCTCCGCAAACACGGAGAGGTAGCCTAGCTTAATTTTGCAGGCGCGCGAGTTGCGATCTTTGTAAGAATGCTTCTGATTCGGCTTCGAACTGTTCCAGTTCAACTCCCACCCGACTGTCACTCCAGCCTGTTGCGGATGCGATCCGTGTAGCAGCCGTACGCGTGCACTCCGCTGACCAGCATGCCCCCAAAGCTACGGGTACGCGCCGTAGGAGAACATCACCAAGCGTCACAGCGAATTCGTTCTCAAAGGCATCCACAGCTTCGGCAACAATATGGTCGGTGTGCGGACATAAACGTGCCAGCAATCTTAAATCCCGGCGCGCTCGTCGAGCAATGTCCAGGGATCGTGGACCGTGCCATTCAACAATCGCGCTTGCTGATCCACAATCGAGACCTGCAATCTTGGCGATCTGATGGACGGCGCTTTCGACTATGTTCTCCATTGCCGTCCCCGACATTGTCCTGATGCCGAGACAGGTTGGCGCTCGGATTGCGATCTTCTCAGCACATTCTCGGGCAGCACTGGCAGCGGTCGTGAGCTTGCCGCCAATCAGAGAAATCATGCCCGCGGCTCCCTCAGCCGAATGATCATGGATAAAATGCCGTCGCGTGACAGCCGAAGCGTTTGCCTGCGAAGAACGCGCCAGCGGGCGAATCCCAGCGAAAGCGTACCTGATATCGCTCTCGGAAATTCTGAGCTGTGGGAACAGATTGCGCACGGAATGTAATAGGTACTGAAGCTCATCATGAGAAGCGTGAACGCTTGCAGGATCACCGTTATCCGGAACTTCCGTTGTGCCTACCAGCATCTGCTGGTTCCATGGGACCACAAAAACTGGCCGTCCATCCACGCCTTCGGCGTAGAGCGCGGCGTCTGGCGCGCCGGCGAACTTGGGAATCACAATGTGGGAACCGCGAACCCCGCCGATCATGCGGTCCGCAGGGTGAATTCCAGACTGTTCACAAACTTCGTCTATCCATGGCCCTGCGGCATTGATCACCCAGTCGGCTCCGATATTTTGTTCGGCTCCAGTCAGCTGATCGCGCAGTAAAGCCCCTGTCACTTTCCCGTGCGCTCTTTTTATCTGAAGCACGCGCGTGTGGTTGTACGCCTGGCAACCCGCGGCAGCGGCTTCGACCACCCACTCCGCAACTAGCCGCTCCGGAAACTCGCACTGCGCATCTTCAAAGCTGAAAATTGAGAAGCGGTGACCAGAATCCAAGAACCGCTCAAGTTGATTTGGTTTTTGGGTCGCGTCTGAAGCGCGGCTACCACCGAGGCACCGATAAAACCACAACCCTGCGCGTACAACCAATGCGCTTCTGCGGCTGTTTTCATCGAGAGCAAGCAGGAATTCCAACGGGCGTACGAGGTGCGGATACTCCCGCAGAAGCCTCTGCCTTTCCCGCAGCGAATCGCGGACTTGTCCGATCTCGCCGTGTTCCAGGTATCGTAATCCGCCATGAATCAACCGCGTGGATCGGCTCGTCGTTCCCGCACCGAAATCGTTTTGCTCGACGAGGAGCGTCCGCCGTCCCGCCCGTGCACACGCGCGGGCAATCGCGACGCCGTTAATTCCGCCGCCGATCACCAGCACATTGAAGTCATGCCCGTCGAGATTCGGCCGTGGGTTCATCGTCCTGTTAGATGCACAGCAATACTGTCACATGCATACGCGCGTTCGAGGCGACGTCGTCGCAACCAAAAGTAACAGTACTTCCGTGATCTCAAGTACCACCGTGCCACTTAGCCTAGCCCACTCTGCTCTGGCAGTATGTGCTGAGCTTCACCACAAAAAAATTCTGGACAAAACCCTAATTATGCACAGAATCAAATCTCAATTCGCCTTGCTAATCATTGGCACGCTTTTTCTCACGGCTTGTGGAGGCGGCTCCAGCAGCTTACAAAATCCCCAGCCCTCCGGCACCGCAGTCACTGTGAAGTTTCTCGGCGGAACACCACTCGCTGTGGCGCAGCAGGTCGGTACTGGCAGTTGGGCGTCCGCGTCACTGCAGAACGGAACACTGAACCTCACTATTCCCGAGGGCACCAGCACGTATGCGATCGCGTACCTCTGTCCCACGTGGCAGGGCATGAGTCCGGTCAGCAGCGAAAACGTCATTGGGGCGACCTTAACGGATGCCACGTCGTATTCTGTCTCCTGCTATGTCAATCCGACATTGGGAACGATCAGCGGAAGCGCCAACGTTTCCGCCATTGC
>JAFAGX010000305.1 GCA_019237515.1 Acidobacteriaceae bacterium | reverse complement strand
ACCGATGGATCGCACGGGGGCAGACATTAATTCTCCGCGAGCCGCGTGGAAAAAGAAGTTAACGGTTTTCTCGTCGTCACTTGGCTCGCGACGAAGCGCCTTCCGGCTCCAGCACTTGGTCGGCAGGGGTATCCTTAGTTCGTATGGTGTACAGCGGCAGCGGTCTTTCCGTAGGAGTATGAGTGTGTCCGGTGCCATACCACCGGCAGTTATAGCAAGGCAGATTTAATGAGCACGCGGTCCGTCCAGCGCCTGAAAGATACTTGCGGGTTTCGACATACAGATCGTTGTTCCAAATTTCATCTAAGCTGTGAGTCAGAAGATTTCCATAGGGCTCAGTATGGCACTCTGAGAATGTCGGCCCCTGGTCACGCTGACTTTTGCGCCTGGCAAACGCCACCGGACAAGGGTAAACGGAGCCATCAACATCGATATTGATGGTCAGCCACGGCCAGAAACACCGTTTCGTGGGCCGCTGTGGTTCCTGTGTATAAGTACCATCAAGATAAGTATTCGATTCGTCTGGCCGAAATGTGAGCAAATCAACACCGACTTCCTTGCAAAATGTTGTTATTGTGTTCAGTTCCGGCAGAACATGCTTGAATAGAATTGTGTAGACGTTTAGAACAGGATGGCGGGAGTGACGTTCCTTTTTATGCCGGACCACCATCTTAATCCCTTCTTTTACCCTGGATACATCCCCATTGACCCGATACTTTTCGTAAGCCTCTTGCGTAAATCCGTCTAAACAGACTGATAACCAGTCGAGCTTCGATTCGAACAACGGCTCGATTAGATTCTCCTTCATGAGCGTAAAATTAGTACACAGGGAAGTGAACACGCTTCGGTCGCTCGTAAACTTCACCATGTCAAATAGTCTGGGGTTGGTCATCGGTTCACCCCACTGATAGAACGTAACCCTGGACGCATAGCGAGCCAATTGGGAGTAAATCGTTCTGAACCAGTCGAGCGTCATCATCCTGATCTGACCGGGTTTGAAGGTCTTCTTCGCGGTGCTGCAAGACAAGCATCGGAGGTTGCAAGCGGCCGACACTTCAATCCGAACCACAAAGGGCCTTGACCGAACTATGGTGCTGTGGATCTTCCAATCAAGGACAGCTCGAATCATATTCGGCAATTTTCGTAAAGAAAGCTTTCTCAAAACTTGGGAGGAGAGGAGCCTGGCATAGTAGCGCACGTCGTTCATTCCGTAACGTTTGATTACTCGGACAGCGGTCATGGTGCCCTCGAAATCAGGCCAGTAGGGGGATGCCCGGCAGTGCTGTGAGAAAGAAGAAGGAAAAAACCATTGCTGAGGGGTACAAGTCTGCTACGGCAACGGTGGCCTGTCAAGGGATTTGATTGCGCAGTGGCAGCAATGTTTAATTTCTGGGCGACTCACCAAGAAACAGTTAGGATCAGTTTTAAATCTTATTTCTTCGATTCAATGACGGAGCTTTTACTGGTTGATCTATCCATTGCGGAAGGAATACTGACGCTGCACGTCCGGGGTGCTGACAAACTCTGGGCGTTCAAGAGTTCCCTCGAAATTCCGCTTATACATGTAGTGAGGGTTCGAGCCGACCCGGAGATCGCACGCGGCTGGTATCACGGCATCAGGGTGCCCGGAACGAATGTGCCAGGGGTGATCACGGCGGGGACCTTTTATCAGGATGGCAAGCGAGTTTTCTGGGACGTGCATCACCCGGAGAAAACCGTTGTTATCGAGTTGCATGACGAGCGGTACAACGAGTTGGTCGTAGAAGTTGCAGAGCCCGAAGCGGCCGTGAAGCTCATTCAGAATGCGCTATGAAGCGGTCCTCTGCAAAGCCCGGCAAAGAAGACCCACACCTGAGACGGCTGAGCGAGTTTGCACTTGCGCTGCCCGACACGGCGCGAGAAATCCGCGGATCGCACGCGCGGTTCCTGGTGCGAAAGAAAACATTTGCCTACTTCCTAAATGACCATCATGGCGACGGCATAGTCTCCGTCAGTTGCAAGGTGCTGGCAGGCGATAATGCGCGTCTAGTAGAAGCGCAGCCCCGCAGGTTTTATCTTCCTGCTTACATCGCTTCGAGGGGCTGGGTTGCTCTCAGGCTGGATACAGGCAAGATCGATTGGGCTGAAGTCAGAGAGCTGCTTTTGGGAAGCTATCTGCTGGTGGCACCTGCTCGATTAGCCGCGCAGGTGGAGAAGCAGATCCAGAGTTCGCTGTAGAGCCCTGCGGGCGTGCAACCTTTCGTGCTGCACTAGAGTCCATGACCCACCGAGCCTTAAGAGTGTCTTGTGCGACGTTGAAGCTCCGTTAAACTAAGTTACAGTTACCCGCACGGATACACTCGCAGGAGAGCGTGCTTGGTCGAAGATCCCAAATGGGAGTTGGCCATTCTGGCCACGGTGCAGGGCTTTTATGAAAAGCTGCTGCAAGAACCGGTGGGTGGTGAAGTCCCGGTGCCATCGGGATTAGAGGCCGTTTCCCTGCAAAGCGATGAGGACGTGGCGGGCACATTGTCTGCGATGCATCGCTGGCTGAAGCTGCTGGATATGGCGATCAGCCCTGCCCTGCTGCGCTGCGCTTTCAGCGAAGAAACGGATCCGGAAATCGCTGAAGCCATGCTGCGATATTTCACGCGAAAGAAAGACGCTGCCGAGGCAACTCGTGACAAGACTGATTTGGTGGCGACGTTTTTGTATCGCCATCCGCGCGTCGCGGGACAGTGGGAGCAACGCGGCTACGGGCTTGACGGATCTCTGCCGCTGTCGCCGTTTGAAATCGCGCTGATTGAGATTCTCTCTGATGCCGAAGTGCCGCCGCTTTCCGACGAACACTCTCAGCTTTTGCGGCAATTCGATAAATTGCAGGATGAAGCGCAGAACGCTCGCGACTTGAACGTACTGCTCGAGTCTGGAATTATTCCGCGCGTGCGAGAGCTAAAACGTTCGTTCGAAAACGCTTTTTATCATCCGGGCGTGCTGGCCACGATTGCCCGCTATAACGCGACATTTGGCAGGCGGTTTGATGAACTTTTTCGGGAAGCCACTACACAGATCAAACGTTTCGCTTCAGAGCTGGAAGAACAGGGCGGGACAATTCTGGGGACTGTAGACGGTGTCGACGTTACCGTGGAGCATGTCGCGAGCCTTAAAGAAAATGAATTGCTGCGGATCGATTACGCGAACGCCTTGGAGAAGTTCCGGCGCGTGTCGAGGTTAAGAAAGACTCTGGAACAGCGTCCGCCGATGCGCAGGATTGCCAAGCCTTCCGTCACAGCCACCGAAAATAAACCCTCGGCGAACCGCAAGCTGCAAACGCGGCCTTCGCTGGATATCCCAGCGGTGCGTGCCGCCGTCACCCCCCAGCAGATTTCGAGTGAGGAAGCGAAGCTATCCCGCGTGGAAGAATCGATTCGCGTTTTTGTGCGGGTCGCCGATCCGAAATTTCGCCAGGTCGTGCCGATGCGGTTTTTCAACCTGATCCTTACGCCTGCCGAGGCTGAGGCGTTCTCAGCCGATTATCTGCAGGAGAAAAGCTTACGTGCTGAAGTGGCCCGGGCGATTCTGCGCCTCGTCTCAGTAGGCGCGCGCATGACGACGGAATTGGAAGAGCTCAGGCGAGCCGAGAATTCTCCGTCGTTGTGGAGACTTCACGGCGAATCCCTGGCTGTGCTGTTGGAAATCGAACGGACGGCGCACGAAGCCACGGGACGCGTGATCAGTTCGGCCAAACAGCAAGGGAACACGAACGCCGTGGAAACGCTGCAAGCCTCGCAGAAGAAACTGAACGACTGCTCAGAACTGGTCCTGAAAACGCTGGCCCCGAAACCTGCCGAGAAGGCGGTCAGTGCAGTGAGCGGCAACTGACCACCCCGAAACTGCTGTGCTCGCGATTCGCTAATTGATGTCGAACTGCTCCTGATGCAGCGAGGGATCGCTCTTCACAATCACGCTTTTCTTGGTCAATTCTTCCATTTCCGCCAGCAGCTTCCCATTGTTAGTCTTCAGCGTTTTGGCGACTTCAGGATTCACTCGCAGCATGACATCGGAATGTTCCAGATGCTTCGCCATCTTGCGCATCTCGAGGTAAATCTCGTTACACACGGTGCCAACCGACTTCACGAAACCGGTCGACTGACAATACGGACACGGCGAGCCGATGGTGCGTTCCAGCGATTGCTTGACCCGTTTGCGGGTGATGGCGACCAGGCCGAAATCGTTAAACTGCAGAACCTTTGATGGCGAGCGGTCGTTGCGCAATGCTTCTTCCAGAGCTTGCATGACCTTCTGGCGGTTCCGGCGCTCATCCATATCGATGAAGTCAATAATGATGATGCCGCCGAGATCGCGCAAACGAATCTGACGCACGATTTCCTTAATCGCGTCCACGTTGGTTTTGACGATTGTATCTTCCAGGCGCGCGGTTTTGCCGACGTACTTG
>JAFAGX010000684.1 GCA_019237515.1 Acidobacteriaceae bacterium | reverse complement strand
TTCCAGGTATGGACGGGGGGCGGGCACTCGGTTCCAGGAGGGACGTCACATACGAATGTTTGGAATGCGGGCGTGCGCTACGGTTGGATTCTAACCCGGCCTCACGGGCCTGGATTTCTAAAGGGGCGTTTCGAGTACGTGCTGGATGCCACCCCGGCTTTTGTAGTCTGGCAAAGATATAACACTGCTTACGGGGGCGGGTTCAGCCCACTAGGATTGAAATGGGACTTCGCTACGCGAGGACTTGTGGCGCCTTACCTGGAACTGAATGGCGGAACTCTGTTCACGAATAAAGATGTGCCACTAGGTACATCCGACGTGAATTTCACTTCTGCAGCGGCGTTCGGAGTTCACGTGCTCCAAAATAAGTACGCATGGACCGTCGAAGCCCGGTACATGCACATCTCTAATGCCGGGCTTAGCAATCCAAATCCCGGCATTAACACACTGCAGGTACGGATCGGGGTGGGAAAATTCTGGCGTCATTGAAAGTGCCGACGGCGCGACGACCAATACAGTAATCACTGTATTTATCGGCGATCAAGGCTAAGGCATTCTTACTGTGCGATTGTGAGGGTTAAAATAGGTTCAGGAAAGTTTCAAAGCGACATCAACACACCTGCTCCCGATGCCGCCGCCTGCGCTCGGGTCCGAGTTTCCGGCATCGATGTGGGCCTTATTCCTTAGCTTGGCGAATTGAAAGTAGATGAGCACGGTCAAAATCCTGATTGTCGATGACCACGCATTTGTGCGGCGGACATTGCGATCTCTCATTGAAACGCATCTCGATTGGCGTGTTTGTGGGGAAGCGGGCGATGGTCTCGAGGCGGTGCAAAAAGCGAAGGATGTGCGGCCGGATGTCGTCCTGATGGACATATCTATGCCGCGCATGGACGGCATTCAAGCGACTCGGCTCATCCGGAAGCAAGTACCGGAATCGGAAGTCATTATTGTCAGCCAGAATGAAGAATCGATGTTTTCGAGGCAGATCGCTGAAGTAGGAGCTTATGCCTTCGTCGCCAAGAGCAATGTCGCGCGTGAATTAGTGCCGTTGATCGAAAAAGCCGCACGGCTTCGTGACCAATCCAAGACCGGTTCTGCAACCTTAAGCACTTCCGCGATAGAGGCTAATACTCCTCACGCGCAACTAGGGTTAGGGCGAGACTTGGAATGGTTGAGGGGCGGCGGCGAGATGGGGCGCCTGATCGCCGCTAAAGATTGGTCGCATAATGCATTGGGCCCGATTGAAGATTGGCCGCAAAGCCTGAAGACGTCCGTCAGTATTTGTATGGCCTCTCGATTTCCTATCGTTATGTATTGGGGACCGGAGTACATCGTCCTCTACAACGACGCTTACAGCGCCATACTTGGCAGCAAACATCCCTGGGCACTTGGTCAATCTTGCCGCGAGTGTTGGGCGGAAATCTGGGACACTATCGGCCCAATGCTCGACAGCGTGGTTAATTCGGCAGAGGCGACCTGGTCCGACGACTTTCTTCTGATGTTGCAGCGCCATGGCTATCCGGAAGAGTGCTACTTCTCGTTCTCGTTCAGCCCAATTCGCATCGAAACCGGCGCAGTCGGCGGCGTGTTCACGGCAGTGATGGAAACTACGGAAAAGGTGATTGGCGAACGCCGGCTGCAAACTTTGCGCGATCTGGCGGCCAGGGTGGTCGACGCGCATACGGAACGCGACGCGTGGAGAATAGCTGGCGAGACCCTGGGAAACAATTTGGATGATGTTCCCTTTTCAGTGCTTTGCCAAGTTCCAGCCGATGAACAAGTCCAGGTGTTGGCCACTGCGGGTATTAATTCCGCGCATAACCTATGCAGCCAGCTCCGATCTCCCGAATCAAAATTGCGCGAGGTCGTTTGCAGGGTTGCGCATTCGGGCGAACCGCTTGAACTAAGTGATTTTCGGGACCTACCCGACGATCTCCCGCGGGGTACCTGGCAGGTACAACCGCAAACCGTATTCGTCTTACCAATTGGCGATCGTGGCTCGACGCGAGCTTCGGGCGTGTTGCTTGCGGCTGTAAGTCCCCACAAGCGACTGGATGACAGCTATCGCACATTTTTTAATCTGGTGGCGTCCCAGATCGAGACAAGTATCGCGGACGCCCGTTCTCACGACGAGGAACGCGAGCGCACCGAAGCACTAGCCGAACTCGATCGCGCCAAAACCCTTTTCTTCAGCAACGTCAGCCACGAATTCCGAACGCCGCTTACGTTGATGCTCGGACCATTGGAAGACGTTCTGGCCGCAGGCGACCGTCTTGCACCGGAGCAACGCGAAACGTTGGAACTGGCGCACCGCAATTCTTTGCGTCTGCTGAAGCTAGTCAACACGCTGCTGGATTTCTCTCGCATCGAAGCTGGACGTCTTCAAGCTTGTTACCAGCCCACTGAGCTTTCCAGCTTTACTGCGGAGTTGGCCAGCATGTTTCAGTCGGCCATCGATCGCGCAGGCTTGCGGTTGATCATTGATTGTCGGCCAATTGCTGATGCTGTCTACGTTGATCGGGAAATGTGGGAAAAGATCGTCTTCAACCTTCTTTCAAACGCGTTCAAGTTTACGCTTGAAGGGGAAATTGAGATTTCACTGGAAGAGATCAATGGTGCCGCGGAACTCAAGGTGCGGGATACCGGCAGCGGAATTCCGCCACAAGATGTGCCGCACTTGTTCGAACGTTTTTATCGGGTGAAGAATGCTCGCGGGCGAACCTTTGAAGGATCCGGCATCGGACTCTCGCTGGTTCAAGAGCTCGCGAAATTACACGGAGGCACGGTACGAGTCGAAAGCAAGGAAAATGAGGGCAGCACCTTTATCGTTACGATTCCGTTCGGGAAGGACCATCTGCCCGCGGACCGGGTTGTCGCCCCACAAAGTGCGGAATTCTTTGCATTGCGTGGCAAAGCATATGTGCAAGAAGCTCTGCGGTGGCTACCCGATGCCGAAACCGCATCCGATGACCTTGATCTCATGCCGATCGTCGCTTCCGCGGAACCGGTTTCCGCGGCAGTTGGCACATCGGAAAGCCGTCCTTATATCCTGCTCGCCGATGACAGCGCCGATATGCGCGAGTACGTGCAACGTCTTCTGCATCGTGAGTATGAAGTGCGCGCCGTGGTCGACGGCGAAGCGGCCGTAAGCAGCGCCCGCGAGCGGCGCCCCGATCTGATCCTGGCGGACATCATGATGCCGAACTTGGACGGCTTCGGCGTGGTGCAGGCAGTACGCGGGACTGAAGCTTTGAAAGACGTTCCTGTCATTCTGCTTTCGGCGCGCGCAGGAGAGGAGGCGCGGGTTGAGGGTCTGGATGCCGGAGCCGATGATTATCTGGTAAAACCGTTCTCGGCTCGGGAACTGCTGGCGCGCGTACGATCCCAGCTCGCAATGGCGCGTGTGCGATCGGAGCGGGCTGAAGTAGAACGCCGGCTGCGGCTGGATTCCGAATTATTAGCGGCCATCGTGACGTCATCCGACGATGCCATCGTCAGCAAGAATCTGGATGGGTATATTACGAGCTGGAATAAGGCCGCCGAGCGCATCTTCGGGTACACGGCAGAGGAAGCCGTCGGCCAGCACATTATGCTGCTGATTCCGGAGAATCGCCGCGATGAAGAAGTCGACATTCTTTCGCGCTTGAGGCGGGGTGAACGAATTGAACATTTCGACACCATTCGACGCCGCAAGGATGGTACCCTGCTCAACATTTCGCTTACTATCTCGCCGGTACGCGATTCCAGCGGCAAAATAGTTGGCGCTTCCAAGGTCGCACGCGATATCACCTTGCAAAAGCGCGTTGAACAAGCGTTACGGCAAAGCGAGGAGAATTATCGCAATCTAGCCGAAGAGCTGGACATTCAGGTCAGGGCTCGCACGAAAGAGCTGGAACAGCGGACCAATGAAGTCCTGATGCAATCCGAACAACTGCGCCAGCTTTCCTGGCAACTGCTGCAGATTCAGGACCAAGAACGGCGACACATCGCGCGCGAACTTCACGATAGTGCCGGGCAGACCTTAACTGTCCTCGGTATGAATCTTTCGCTGCTGGTACAAAACGCCGCCCGGCAGGCGCCGGAGCTGGCGAATGAGGCCGGAAAGATCCAAGACCTGGTCCAGCAACTTCATCGCGAGATACGCACAGCCTCGTACCTGTTGCATCCTCCGCTGCTGGATGAAAGTGGCTTGTCGTCTGCCCTTCGCTGGTACATCGACGGCTTGGTCGAGCGCAGCAGGTTGGCCATAACGCTCGATATATCCCAGGATTTTGGAAGAATTCCCAATGAGATGGAACTGATGATCTTCCGCCTGGTACAGGAATGCCTCACCAACATTCATCGCCATTCGGGCAGTAAGACGGCTTGTATCCGAATTTCTCGAGATGCGGAGGAGATCAGGGTTGAAATCGAGGATGAAGGGAAAGGTTTTTCGTCGGAGAAGCTCAGGGCGATACAATCTGGCGGTTCCGGTGTCGGGATTCGGGGGATGCGAGAGCGTCTGCGCCAGTTCCACGGTCAGCTGAACATTGAGTCAGGTCGTTCCGGGACGCGGATCACTGTTACCATGCCAGTTCCCAGAGCGGCTCAACACGACGGACTAGAACCTCTTCAAGCCGCGGTCTAGGAACCGCTCTACATCGGCTAGTTTCACCGCAGCAGGCAACCTAAACTGCGCGAATCCAAACCAATCTTGGATGCGTCTGCAGGAGCAGGACGTCAAGTCAGCCGCGGGCCAAGGCGGACTGCGGCACCTGGAGGAGATCGAAACTGCGGTTGTCGAACGGAACGGTTCGATTACTATTTTTAAATTCAACGAAAGCACTGAGAGGAAGCTAGCAGCTTAGCCATGCGCGAGGGCACCTGCTTCAAAACTGATGTGCCGAACCGTATGGACCGGCTGCCTTGGAGCCGCTGGCATTGGCTCATCGTGATCGGCCTGGGGGTCACCTGGATCCTGGACGGGCTGGAAGTGACATTGGCCGGCGCCGTAGGTGCGGTTCTCAAGGAAAGCTTGCACATGAGCGATGTGGAAGTAGGATCAAGCGCGACAGCGTACTTGATTGGTGCCGTTATCGGGGCGATCGGTTTCGGTTACGCGACGGACCGCCTCGGCCGCAAGAAGTTATTTACAGTAACGCTGCTCGTTTATCTGATCGCCACTGCATGTTCGGCGCTCGCGTGGAATTTCTGGAGCTTTGCCGTGTTCCGGTTCATCACTGGAACCGGCATCGGTGGAGAATATGCCGCAATCAATTCCGCCATTGACGAGTTGATTCCCGCGCGGGTGCGCGGCCATGTCGATTTGATCATCAATGCCACGTACTGGATTGGAGCCGCCGTCGGCGCGCTCGCGACCATTCTGCTTCTCAATACACATGCCGTTCTGCCCACCGAAGGTTGGCGCTTTGCTTTTCTCATCGGTGCGTCTCTCGGAGTTGTGATTATTTTTATTCGTCATTGTGTGCCGGAGTCCCCGCGCTGGCTGATGACTCACGGCCGCAAAGATGAAGCGGAACGCATCGTGTCTTTGGTCGAAAAAGAAGTCGAAGACGAGACCCCCGGCAAACTGCCTCCCCCGGAAGGTGAGCCACTCACCATCACCGTGCGCCGGCACACTCCGTGGAAAGAGATCTGGGGTGCCATGGTGCACACCCATGGAGACCGCTCACTGCTTGGCTTGTCGCTGATGATTGCGCAGGCATTTTTTTATAACGCTATCTTCTTCACCTATGCGTTGCTGCTCGTGAAGTTTTATAACGTTCGTCCGGAGCACGTCGGGTATTATCTGCTACCATTCGCCATCAGCAATGCGATGGGTCCGTTGTTCCTCGGTAGGCTATTCGACACGATTGGCCGCAAGCCGATGATTATTGGGACATATGCTGCCTCTGGAATACTGCTGGCAATTTCGGGATGGATGTTTAACCGAGGTATGCTCTCGAGCACAACCCAGACGCTCTGCTGGGCGGTTATTTTCTTTATTGCTAGTTGCGCGGCGAGTTCCGCGTATCTCACCGTGAGCGAGGTTTTCCCGCTTGAAATTCGTGCCATGGCAATCGCAGTTTTCTATGCCGCCGGGACGCTGGTTGGCGGTGTCGGAGCTCCAGCGTTGTTCGGATATCTGATTGGCTTGAACTCACGACAATACCTTTTTTATGGTTTTCTGCTGGGGGCTGCGCTGATGCTGATCGGCGCCGCCACAGAATGGAAATTGGGAGTCAAAGCTGAAGGCCAGTCGCTCGAAAGCATTAGCGCTCCGCTGGCCAGCGTAACTTAACAAAATAGCGGCTCTAGGACTGGACCTCGACGCCGAATCGGCTCAACATTTCACGCCGACCCAATCTGGTGATGGCTAAGGCCCGGCTGCCCGGTTCCGCAGCCACCCACTTTCTTTTCAATGCTAGTTTGAGAAGCTCCGCGGCGAGTGCTCCGCCGAGATGAGGTTTACGCTCGCTCCAATCAAGGCAGGCAAATGCCAAACGTCGACGTAAAGAACGCGCCATCGCAATATCGATGCCCAGTGCAGCGAACCCTTGTGCTCCGGTCTGCGTCACCTGGTAATCGTTCTCTCGGCCGTTGGTGGACAACGTGAGCCATCGCAGTATTTTCAGGCGATCACACAATTGCACGCCGAGGTTTCCGGCAATGTGGTCGTAACAGGTCCGTGCGGCGCGCAAGTAGGTTGGCGTGTTCGGCACAAAATTCCGGCAAGTGCCGCCGGCCACGTTGCTCAGTGCTTCCAGGGCACTCGCAACCTCATTGCCCTCGAGGCTGTAGTAGCGATGTTTCCCTTGCGCCGAAACTCGAAGGAGATTTTCGGCTGTCAATCGATTCAAGTGCACGCTGGTTGTGGATGGAGTTACTTCGGCAACTGCGGAGAGTTCCGTGCTGGTTCGAGCGTGTCCATCCAACAAGCAAAAAAGGATGCGAGCCCTGGCTGGTTCCCCAATCGCAGCTGCAATTCTCGCAACCGATAGTTCGGGATGACCTACATTCATAGTTTGATGATAAGCGAAGTATCGCCGCAGTAACAACCGGATAATTGAATCAATGTTTGCGTCTGCTCTGGGCAAATGGCTGCTTCGCCGTCGCGAGATGTTGTGGCTGATCCCGATGCTCGCGGCTTCTCCGTTCGAACTTTGTGGATCTGCAATGAGCAGAACCGGCACGAGGTCACAGATGAAAATTGCTTGCTTTATTCGTTATCAGATTGATCCATTCCAGAAAGATGCGTTCAAGACATATGCAGAGAACTGGGGCCGCATCATCCCTCGCTGCGGTGGTCACCTGATCGGCTATTTCTTGCCCTACGAAGGGACGAACGACATCGCCTGGGGGCTGATCGCATTTGACAGCCTCGCCGCGTACGAGACGTATCGCGCGGGTTTGCGATCAGATAAAGAAGCGATGGAGAACTTCGCCTTGGCACAAGATAAGCGTTTGGTTTTACGGGAAGAGCGAACCTTCGTTCAGGTAGTGGATGGGACTTTCGAACTTCCTGCTGCGCCTGGCAGATGATCTGATTGAACGCGGTCTGGAAGATGGGAAGGCCAACAGTAGCATTGTTCCCGCATGCGCCTGTGGTGGTACTGGGTTTCGTAAGGTCCCTCGCGCCGTGCGCATCGGGATGACATTTCCCTTAACCTGCGAGTCGCTGGGTAAAGCTTTGAACGCAGGACACAATCAGCTATTCGTAGCGCAAGGCTACAACCGGGCTGACCCTGGTGGCTCGTCTCGCCGGCACATAACACGCCAGTAAGGCTACTGCTCCGAGCACCAGGGCCACAGCGCCGAACGTGACCGGATCGTGCGTGCTGATTCCGAATAACAGGCTCGCCACAAATTGCAGGAGCGCTAAGCCCGCGATCACGCCGATGGCTATGCCTCCCAAGGCCAGCCGCAAGCCTTGGCCTACGACCCATCGCAGCACCTCTCCCGGCGTTGCTCCCAAGGCCATGCGCACGCCAATTTCTCGGGTCTGCTGATTGACCGAATAAGAGAGCACGCCATACACGCCGATTCCGGCGAGCAAAAGTGCCAATGCCCCAAACAATGTCAGCAAGACAGCAGCGATGCGCGGCGCCCAAAGTGCCTGATCCAGTACTTCTTTAATGGTCTGAACATTCGTAATCGCGAGGTTATGGTCGAGCGACTGGATTTGGCTGCGCACCCCGGCGATGGCAGGGGCAGGATCTGCCGACGTACGCACGTTTAGAGTTGCTTGCGGTGAGTAATCCTGAGTGATCGGCAGATAGACCAATGGTTGCGGATCTTCGCCAATCTGCAAAATGACCGTATTGCCGACCACGCCTACGACTTCCAGCAGTTGCGCGTCGCCAAAAAAATGGAAACGTTTTCCGAGCGCATTCTCACCAGGCCAGAAGTGACGGGCCATGGCATCCGTAATCACGGCGACCCGGGGGGTATCTTTCTTGTCGAAATCATTGAACAGCCGACCTTGTTTCAGCGGAATTCGCAAGGTATCGAAATAGCCGACGGAAACGTCATTT
>JAFAGX010000680.1 GCA_019237515.1 Acidobacteriaceae bacterium | reverse complement strand
TCACGCCGGCTATACCAAGCGGCGGAAATTTTGTTGCGCGCTTTACGCCGAACCGTGCCGGAACTTTTATCTACCACACTCATGCTGCCGATCCGGAGCAACTCACGGGCGGAGTGTACGGTCCGCTGATCGTGCTGGAACCGGGAGAGAAGTTCGATCCTGAGCGCGACAAAATCGTCATGCTGGGAACACGGGAAGCGGACTTCTTCGCGAAAAGAATCACGATCAACGGGGAGGAGTCCCCGAGCCCAATTGTTTTGCACTCGGGAATGCAGTATCGGTTACGGGTCATCAACATGGCTCCTGATCTTGCGGCAGATTTCCGTCTCGGCAGCAAAGAACATCCTGTAAGTTGGCGCGCCATTGCCAAGGACGGGGCCGATCTCCCTTCGGGCTCAGCAACAGTTAGTGATGCTGCGCTGCATATTGCCTCGGGAGAAGCCTACGATTTCGAATTCAGACCCCAAGCCGCGGGCGACATACCCATTCAAGTCGAAAACATTTTGAACCGGGCGCAGGTGTTGGGAAAGATTGTCGTTCACTGATCGTGGCCTAGTCGCCATATCTCCTTTAGCTCGGACTAACAATCGCGTAAAGCCGCGAGTGGGTCCAGTTTAGTCGCACGCCAGGCGGGAATGTAGCTCGCTGCGAGGGCAACAACAAATAACAGCAACGGCACAGCTGCGAATACAAAGAAATCATGCGGGCGTACGCCGTAGAGCAAGGACGAGAGCATAGGAGCGCTCGAGGCCGAAAAGAACATGCCCGCGATGATTCCGATCGCGGCAAGTATGACACCTTTGCCGAGGATGAGTTTAAGAATTTGGGTGCGGTTTGCCCCTAGTGCCATGCGAACGCCGAGTTCCCGCGATCGTTGCCCGACCATATAAGCAAGCAAGCCGTAAATGCCGATGGACGCAAGAAGAACAGCGAGCGCTGCAAATCCGCCCACCAGGTCTGCTGAAAAACGTCGTGACGCAAGCGAGCGATCGAGCACTTCATTCATCGAAGAAACATTGAAAACCGGAAGTCCGGGATCGATGGTCTGGATTTCATGCCGAATCTGCGGTTCGAGCACAGTTGCTGGGAGATTCGTTCGCAACACTACACTCAAAGTTCTGCCCAGGCTCTGATTCATGGGAAGGTAGATGTGGGGAATGCCGTTCACATCCAGTCCATCGTGCTTTATGTCGGCGATGATTCCTACAACCGTCAGCCACGGCAGCTTCGGGTCGCGGCCGCGGCGAAGGCGACGGCCGAGTGCGTCGCCATTCAACCAATACTTGCGGGCGGTAGCTTGATCGACGATGACGACAGGCTGCTTGACATCTTCATCGCTGTCCGCAAAAAAACGTCCGCTTACAAGGCCTGCTTGCATGACCTTGAAGTAATCCGGACTTACTCGGATCGCCTCTGCACGTAAGTCTTGGGAAGACTGCACTGGCCGATCTTCGATGGTCAAAGCAGTGACTAGCTGCGCATTAATATCGTTGTGTGAGGCCGTGGGTAGACCAGAGGTGATTCCGGCGAGTTGCACTCCGGGAATTGCATTCATGCGCCGTAACAGTTCCCGATTAAAGGTCGTCTGTTGTGCCTGCGACCGGTAGGGGTCCGCCTTAGGATCGTTCGGCACAGGAAGCCACACATTAGCAGTGACGACGTGACTTGGATCAAAACCGGGGCTTTGTCGCAGCAACTCGCGCAAGGTGCGCAGGAGTAAGCCAGCACCAACCATGAGGACGACTGCGAAGGCCAGTTCGGAAACGATCAGGGCGTCGCGCAAACGCCCCGTCCTCGCGCTATAGCTGGAACCACGGGTGCCCTCGCGGATTCGCAAGGACAGGTCTGATTTGGTGGAGTGCAGGGCGGGCGCCAGGCCAAACAATAAGCCTGTCAGCAGCGAAACCACGAGAGCAAAACTCAGGACAACCCAGTCGATGCCGATTTCGCTGAGGCGAGGAATGCTGGCGGGAATAAATTTCAGAAGGAGATCCAACGTTCCCATCGCCATTGCGATGCCGAAGGCCCCGCCAATAAATGAGAGAAGCGTGGACTCGGTCAGCATCTGGCGTATCACGCGAGCACGGCTGGCGCCGATCGCCAGCCTCACAGAAATTTCCTGCTGTCTTCCCGATGCGCGGGCGAGTAGCAAATTAGCGAGATTCAGGGAAACAACAGAAACAATCATGACAACCGCACCCATTAAGACCAGCAGCATGGGGCGAACATTACCGACCAAGGATTCCTGCAAAGGTTGGATACGGATAGTCCATTCGGATTCCCTGGCATAGTCGGTAGGGAACTCGTGCCGTAGCTCGATGGCCATCGCATCGAGACGCATCTGAGCTTGTTTTAGCGTGAGTCCAGGTTTCAAGCTTCCAATGGCCGTGGGCATAATGCGTGTGCTCCGTGCCGGTTTGGGAGCTGGATCGGCACTGAATCCTGCTGTTGCCCAGACTTCGACGTCACGAGCCACGGTGGGTCCAGGATGACGAAAGCCGGGCGGAAGAACCCCAACGATCGTATACAGGTCGTTGTCGAGACGGACGTCCCGGCCAAGCACATCAGGGTCGCCACCATACGCCCGGTGCCACAGACTGTCGCTGATAACGATTGCGGGAGCGAAGCCTAAGGCAAAATCTTGTGGACCAAAAAGCCGACCTATTTGAGGCTTTGCCCCAAGCATGGAAAAGTAGTTCGGAAGTGTCACCATTAATTCCAGCCGCTCGGGTTGCTTCGCGCCGGTCAAGTTCACGCTCGCGGCAAAGGCTGGGGTCACTTCATCAAAGACACCAGACCGAAATCGAAGGTCATCGAGTTCAGGAACCGAAAACCGCAGGTCCCGCAAGCCCAAAGCTGGATCGTCGAAAGAAATCTTCACCAAACGATCAGGATTGCGGAAGGGAAGTGGGCGAAGCAGAACTGCATCGACAATACTGAATATCGCCGTATTCGCCCCGACACCTAACGCCAGCGTCAAGACGGCGACAAAAGTGAAAGTCGGTTTGCTACGCAGCATGCGCAGGCCGAAACGAAGGTCCTGAACCAAAATTCCCATGTTGCCTTTCGGAAGCTTTTGCAAATGGCTACGAGTCTCGTGCAACTTGGCTCCCAAAGCAAAATAGACGACATCTACCTGAAAAGGTTGGAGTAACAAATTGCTGGCAGACTGTTTTGTTGGGCTGAGTAGTGTCCGATTACGGAATCAAGTGTGCGATGTTGGATGGGCGGGCCGGACGAGGCAGGCGATAAAAGAATGGTCTTGGAACGCGGCGTCCTAGTTCTTGCGAAAGCGTTCGTAACCCAGCGCGGTCAAGCGCACGACGCCGCGGATCTGTTCCTCAAGGTAGCCATCGTTGCGCAATTCCGCCATCGCTAAACGCGCGAAGGAATCATCCAGAATCGGCTTGGGCAGAGTGACGAACTCCTCGGGATTTTGCTCGTAGCAATGGGCCAGAGTGTTAAGGAGTTCGTTTTGGACCATTTCCTGATACATAACTTCTCCTTATTCGAGTCGTATCCTACTCGGGTCGCGAAGACTGCGGAATGGCTCCCGCAGGCCATTCAAGTAGCCCATTGGTAACTCCATAAAGTGCTTTTAAATGTGGCAGTTGCGGGAGGCTGCCCAACGGTTCATCGAAGCAGCTGGGAGATGGCCTGGAGCAGAGGCTGGAAATCTTTGACGAGGCGTTCTTTCTCCAGAAAGGCCGCTGCCCCCTCGCTTACAAGTTTTTCCTCATTGCGTTGGGAAAGGCTGGTGAGAACAAGCACGGGGATTTTCCGGGTTTTCGAGTCCGCCTTGAGCTGATGGAGTACGGATGGGCCATCGAGTTTCGGAAGAAGCATGTCGAGCAGGATAAGGCCAGGCATTTGTTCGCGGGCGACGTGCAGCCCCTCCTCCCCGTCAGTCGCAGTGATTACCGAATAGCCCGCTTTGGTGAGAGTCCTTTCCGTAGCAGTTCGGAAGAACTTGCTGTCGTCGACGATGAGAACGGTTTTAGCGTTTGACAGCGGCATTGCGAGCGAAGGTTCAGTTTACTTTACCCATTCTGGCACAAAGTCACAGCCCATGACTGTGCACACGGTTTAACGCTTCCACGCTATCTTATAAGATAGTACTTCTCTCACATGCTGAACCGTGCCTTATCGCGTGGGCGCGGATGCTATCAATTCCATTTTGGGCGGGCGAAGTGCATTTTTGCAACCAGATCGATACCGAAGGAAGGTCTAAATGGCGCATTTTGCCAGTAAAAAAGGGGTAATCGGAATCTTGACGGGCGGAGGAGATGTACCCGGGCTGAACCCCGCGATTCGTGCTGTCACGATTCGAGCCTTGCGGGAGGGTTATCAGGTAGTAGGTATTCGCCGAGGATGGGGAGGATTGGTCGACATTCAACGCGAGCCTGATTTCGACAACAGCGACAATTTCCAGTTATTGACGGAAGAAGTTGTGAATCGAGCTGGACGAACTGGCGGCACGTTTCTCCACAGCTCGCGTACCAACCCCGCGAAGGTGAAAAAATCCGCGGTTCCTCCGCACCTGCAGCAAGCGTACGGCAATGAAAAGAACGACCTCACACCTGAGGTGCTCAAAAATCTTGAATGGCTAGGCATGGAGTTTCTGATCCCCATTGGGGGGGACGACACGCTTAGCTACGGTGTTCGTCTGTACCAGGAAGGTGTGAAGGTTGTCGCCATCCCCAAGACCATGGATAACGACGTGCCAGGGACGGACTATTGCATCGGGTTCAGCACTGCGGTCACGCGCACCATTCAGATGACCAACGACCTGCGTACATCGGCTGGATCACACGAGCGGTTTCTGGTGCTGGAGGTATTTGGCCGATATGCGGGATTTACGGCGATGCTCCCAACAATGGCAGGCGCGGCGAACCGGTGTGTCATTCCAGAGCATAAGTTTGATATCGAACAGCTCACGGAGTTGCTGGTGGCCGACCGCCGGCACAACCCAAGCCGCTACTCGGTGGTGCTGATTTCCGAAGGCGCAATGTTTGAGGGCGGAGAAATGATTTTTGAGAAAGACGCCACTGATGCCTTTGGCCATAAGAAACTGGGCGGAATCGGTGACCTGGTCGGCGAAAAATTGACAGAGCTGTCGCCCAAATACACCAACGGCAAAACGATTGAAGTCATCAATCAGAAGCTGGGATACCTGGTGCGCTGTGGCGATCCGGATGCGATTGACTCGATTGTGCCGATGGCTTATGGCAATCTGGCGCTGGATTTAATTCTCAGCAAAGTTCACGGCCGGCTGGTCGTTTTGAAGAACGGACGGTATGACAACATGCCGATTGACGTGGTGGTTGCTTCCAAGAAGGTAGTCAATGTGAAGGAGCACTACAACACTGACCGTCTTCGGCCTCACTACAGCAGCTTCGAGATGAAGCCGCTGTTCATCATGACCAGCGAATAGCTGCCTACTTGCCCTGTTGCTCGAAAACAAAAGCTGCTTTCTTCGCCGATTCGTGCTGCTGGCGGAAAAGCCGGGCTACATCGCCAAGCGGCATCTCAGGATGTTTCGGAAGCGGCACTTCGGCCAGCGGAATTTCGCCCTGCGCGACGAACACGCCACTGTCTCCCGAAGTGAGGCTTTGCTCCTGTGCCATGGACCGGAACGAAGCATGTTGGTCATGGGTGATGATCGTATACGGCTGAGACATCACCGGCGAGCCAAAGGACCCGCCACCGATCGATTGCCCCAGCGCCGCGCTAGCGCACAGAACCGTCGTTACCAAGATTGCGGTTTTCATCGCGTCCATCCTTAGAACCTGAAGCGTCAGATTGCGTTTCGCCGCTCCTGTTCAGTGTAGGAGCAACTCCTATACCAAATTAATGAGCTTAACGATAGGCTTTTCGAACCTCATCGGATAGATAGTTGAACTTTTTTGCATAGTTAGGGAGGGTGAGCCGCATGCTGTATGCAAGCCCGCTCAGAGGTCTGCAGGACCAAGGTACAAGCTGGACACTGTGCTAAGCTTCTATCCCTCGCCCAGCCATGGGCGAGTAATTTGACGTTCTCACCGTGAGCGAATCAGCAAGAGTATCGGTTGTGGGTCAGCGCTACCTGCCGCGTGATCGGGAAAGTTTTCTGGATGCCCAGCGCAGGAACCGGCGAGCGACCTGGCGCATTTCTGTTCTCTGCGTCGTTGCAGCTGTGATCATGGGAATCCCACTGGCATTAATCATCACGCCCTTACTTTATGCCGTAGTCCTGATCGGCGCAGACATCATCAACTACTTCTCACCGCTGCCGCAGGATTTCTGGCAGCTCGCGAGCGAATTTGCGCGGTTTGGCAAGGTGGCGCTGAATTGGCTCCTGCAGCATCAAGCTGCCGACCCAGGAACTCTGGTAATCGGCCTCGCGGTGATGCTCCTGCCCGGAATCTTATTGTCTGTGGCGCTGTGGCTAGCTGTCGACGTATTGTTTCGTCGCAGCGGAGTGGGCGGCGCGCTGCTGGCGTTGAATGCACGCGAGCCCAATCAAAATCAGCTGAAAGAATTGCAACTGGTCGACGTGGTCCAGGAGATGGCCATTGCGGCTGGCATACCGCCCCCGACCGTGATGCTGATTGACTCCGGCGGGGCAAACGCGGCAGCCATTGGGAGCTGCGCGGCAGACGCACGGATTGTCGTCTCTCGCCGGCTCCTCGATGATCTGAGTCGTGACGAACTCGAAGGCGTGCTGGCTCACATGATCGCTTCCATCGGAAATGGTGACCTGCGGATCGCGTTCCGGATCACTGCCGTGTTTGAAACCTGCGGT
>JAFAGX010000281.1 GCA_019237515.1 Acidobacteriaceae bacterium | reverse complement strand
GGCATCGGCGCCATCATCGGCTCGGGCATTTTCGTGCTCACAGGCACGGCGGCCGCCGGGGAATTTTTTCAGGCTCCTTCCATCCTTCACGCACAAGTGCTTGATCTGCTCTTTAACTTCCTTCGTGGCGGAGGCAGCGCCGGTGTTCTCATGCACGGCCGTCCGCCCGCGGGGCCATCAATCGCACTTTCTTTTTTCCTGGTCGCGATCGCCTGTAGCTTCGCTGGATTGTGCTACGCCGAGCTCGCTTCGATGATTCCGATCGCTGGCAGCGCCTATACGTATTCCTACGCCACGCTGGGAGAAATTTTTGCCTGGATCATCGGCTGGGACCTGATTCTCGAGTACGTGGTTAGCAATGTTGTCGTCGCAATTGGTTTTAGCGCCTATACTAAGGCGCAACTCGCAGCGTTTGGTCTCAACCTATCCGACCGGTGGTCAACACCGGTGTGGGAATCCGGTCATTGGACCGGGGCCTATTTCAACGTTCCCGGATTCCTCATCGTTTTCATCCTGACTGTGATTCTGGTGCGCGGCGTGCGCGAATCCGCCGAAGCCAACAACGTCATGGTTGCCATCAAGATCGGCGCCATTCTCGTATTCCTGGTTGTCGGAGGCATGCTCGTCTCGCCCGGCAACTGGAAACCTTTCGCACCTTCCGGTTTCGGCGGCATCGTCACTGGCGGCGCGATTGTTTTCTTCACCTATATCGGATTCGATTCCGTTTCGACCGCTGCGGAAGAGGCTCGAAATCCCCAGCGCGACCTGCCGATCGGCATCATCGGCTCACTGATTGTCTGCACGCTGCTCTACGTGGGCGTTTCAATCGTCCTGCTGGGAATGATGAAGTACACGACATTCATTTCCGGCGAAGCTGCCGAGGCACCGGTCGCCTACGCGCTCAAAATGCTCGGCGCCAGCCGTTTCGCGCAGTCCGTGATCGTAGTCGGCGCGCTGATGGGAATGATCTCCTCACTGCTGGTTTTTCAATACGGCCAGGCACGCATCTGGTATGCGATGTCGCGGGACGGTCTCTTCCCGAAATTTTTCTCGAGGGTTCACCCGCGATTCAAGACCCCGCATTGGGCCACGTGGATCGCCGGGTTCGCAGTCGGTATTCCTGCCGGAATTTTCGCCATCAGTGACGCTGCCGATCTCTCGAATATCGGCACGCTTTTCGCGTTTGTTCTTGTCTCGCTCGGAGTGATTATCCTCCGCCGAACTCAGCCGAACCGGCCGCGAGTTTTCAAAGTGCCATTTGTTCCTTGGTTCCCGCTGATCTCGATCGTCCTCTGCGGAGGCCTTATGACCGGCCTGACCGTCATCACGTGGCTGCGGTTCGTTGTGTGGCTAGTGCTGGGCCTGATCATCTACGTTCTTTACAGCCGTCACCACAGCGAATTCGCCAAGTAAATCCGTGCCTACGTAGGGACAGCCGCCCTCGGCTGTCCGGTCGAGCGCAGCCCGGTAGAACACTGTCATCCCGGAGCTGGCTTAAAGATCTGATGCTTTTCGGCACGGCTGGAAACCGTTCCCTAGCACACGCGGGCGAGGGCGCCCGCGCCACATTGTCTTGCCAACGACCAAGGACCGACGACGAACGACGGTTTTATATCACCACTGCTTCTTTGTACTCTCCGAACACTTTGCGCATCGTGTCGGAGATTTCGCCGACGGTGGCATAGGCTTCAACGGCGGCAACGATGTGAGGCATGACATTGGCGCCAGAACGGGCGGCTTCTTCGATCTTCTTCAAGGAATCCTGCCATAGCTGACGATCGCGGCGGGCGCGAAGGGCGCGAACGCGTTCCACCTGCTTGCGCTCCAAAGACTCATCAATGTGCAGAATAGGAATCGGCTTTTCTTCCGCAACGGTGAACCGGTTCACTCCGACCACGGTGGCTTCACCGCGGTCGACCTGCTGCTGATATTCATAGGCCGCGTTCTGGATTTCCTGCTGCACGAATCCGCGCTCGATAGCTTTCAGCATCCCGCCGAGCGCGTCGATTTTTTCGAGATATCCGGTCGCGTGCTTTTCAATGTCGTTGGTGAGCGACTCGACGTAATACGATCCGGCCAGCGGATCGATGGTCTGCGGAGCGCCTGATTCATAAGCAACAATCTGCTGCGTGCGCAGAGCGATTCGCGCAGCTTGCCCGGTGGGCAACGCCAAAGCCTCGTCGTAGGAATTCGTATGCAGCGACTGCGTTCCGCCGAGTACCGCCGAGAGCGCCTGAAGCGCCGTGCGGACGATGTTGTTCTCTGGTTGTTGTGCAGTGAGGGTTGAGCCGGCGGTTTGTGTGTGGAAGCGCAACATCCAGGAGCGTGGATTCTTGGCTTTGAACTGCTCGCGCATAGTGCGCGCCCACATACGACGTGCAGCGCGGAATTTCGCGACCTCCTCGAGAAAATTACTGTGCGCGTTGAAGAAAAATGAAAGCCGTGGAGCAAATTGGTCCACGTCGAGGCCCGCATTCAGCGCCGCCTGAACGTAGGCGATGCCGTTGGCCAACGTAAACGCGACTTCCTGCACCGCAGTCGAGCCTGCCTCGCGCATGTGATACCCGGAAATCGAAATTGTGTTCCACTCGGGGATGTTTTTGTTGGTCCAGGCAAACATGTCGGTGATGATCCGCATGGCCGGCCCGATGGGGTATATGTAAGTTCCCCTCGCGATGTACTCTTTCAGAACATCATTCTGAACCGTGCCCGAGAGACGCCGTATCTCCGCGCCTTGTCGTCGCGCGACGGCAACATACAATGCCAGCAAAATCGATGCCGTGGCGTTGATAGTCATCGACGTCGAAATCTTGGTGAGGTCGATGCCATCGAAGAGCCGCTGCATGTCTTCGATCGAGTCGATCGCAACCCCGACTTTGCCCACCTCGCCCAGCGCCAGGGCGCTGTCCGAATCCAAACCAATCTGGGTCGGCAGATCAAAGGCGACCGACAGCCCAGTGGTTCCACTCGCCAACAAATACTTGTAACGGCGATTTGATTCCTCCGCGTCGCCGAAGCCTGCGTACTGGCGCATCGTCCAGAGCCGCCCCCTGTACATCGTGGTTTGGACGCCACGTGTGAAGGGATACTGACCGGGGTAACTGAGTTGGCGATCGTAATTCCAGCCGTCCAGATCGGCAGGCGTGTAGAGCGGATGAATTGGGATGTGAGAAGAAGTTTGCGGATCGGAGCCAGCAGCGGCTTTGGTTTTATCCGCCATAAGAAGAATCTCTAACCACAGAGTACACACAGTAACCCTGGCTCCTCAGCGCTTCCTGCGCACCCGCCAGAAGGAACTCGCACCAAACCAGCCGAATAAAAGAGTGAAAAAGATTGCAAGCAGCACTCTTCCGGAGCTGGTACGACCCGCGTGATACCTGTTGTACTCTCGCAGAAACGCCAGGAAGCCGATGCCTGCCAAAGCCACGAAAACAAAACCGGTGACCTCCAGCCAGAGCTGGCCAAGAGCCCGCGCCAGGTGGGAGGTGGTTGTTCGGACGGCTTTGACCACGGCGCCGAAAGTGCGGGTACGGCGCACCTGCTGTCCGGCGATTCGGGTCGCAATGCCCAGCTTGCGCGCGGTGGTCACTCTCGCCATTTGGCATCGATTTTATCAAGCTTGCAGGTTACAATACGCGATGCGGTGACCTTGCTCACGAAGCCTTGTGACCGAAAGCCGCATCTAAGATAGCAGGCGGTTCTTAGAGGGGGATGCGTGGACCAGCAACTCAAGCAACTGATGAAGGAATTGGGAGAAGCGATTAACGAGTCGCTGGCCGACTCCGATCAGATCGCTGAAGTCGTATCCAAGATCAAGGATGGTGGATACGACATCTTCTTAGTGCTGGAAGCCACAATTGGTGTAAGCAAGCCGGGCGAGAAGGCAAACGATAAAACCTCTCTAGTGACTACGCTGACCAGCAACCCTGAATTCAAGATCAGCGATCAGGATGTCAAGTTCCTGAAATCGCTGAGAATCAAGATCGAAGACGACGCAGCCTAGGCGCCGTTAAACTCCAAGTCTGGCAACATTGACGAAACCTGGACGACCCGCCCCCTTTCGCTGTCCTGTGCTAGTATTTAGCGTTTCTTGGGCGTCCCGAGGTTCGTACACGGGACTTCTACTATTCACCTCGCGAAACCATGAAGGACACCCTCGGAGTTTTGTTAGCAGGAGGAGCCGGCGAGCGTCTTTATCCGCTCACCCGCGACCGGGCCAAACCGGCCGTCACCTTCGGCGGGAACTACCGAATTATCGATGTGACCCTGTCGAACTGCGTGAATTCCGATCTCCGGCGGGTGTACATTCTCACCCAGTACAAAGCACTTTCTCTCAACCGGCACATCCGCGAAGGCTGGAACATAGTGGCGCGGGAGATGGGAGAGTTCATCGAGGTCCTGCCCCCGATGAAACGCGTGAGTGAAGAATGGTATCAAGGTACGGCGGATGCCGTTTACCAGAATATCTACTCCATCGGATCAGAACAGCCGCACCACGTGCTGATCCTCTCCGGCGATCACATCTACAAGATGAACTATGGCCTCATGCTCAAACAGCATAGCGACTCTGCTGCAGATGTGACGTTGGCCACGATTCAGGTTGATCCCTCGGAGGTATTCCGTTTCGGCGTGGTGGATGTGGATCACGATAGCCGTGTAAACGGATTTCAGGAAAAACCCAAGCAGACGGAACTGCGTTCCCCGTATAACCTGGAAAAAGTCTCCGCCTCTATGGGCGTCTACATTTTTAATACTGATGTCCTCATCCCTGTATTGCTGAAAGACGCCGAGGATCCCGACTCCAGCCACGATTTTGGCAAAGACATCCTTCCCAAGATGGTGGACGACTATCGCGTCTTTTCCTTTGACTTCGTCGATGAGAACAAAAAAGAGGCGCTCTACTGGCGAGATGTCGGGACGCTCGAGGCTTACTACGAAGCCAACATGGATATCGTCTCGGTATCGCCGGTGTTCAATCTATACGATGAAGGCTGGCCGATTCGCACGTTCCAGCGGCAATATCCGCCGGCGAAGTTCGTGTTTGCGGAGGCGGGGCGAACCGGCACAGCGCTGGATTCGATCGTTTCTGCAGGTTGCATTGTTTCCGGTAGCATGGTGAAAAATAGCGTGCTATCGCCCGACGTGCGGGTAAATTCTTATAGCGAGATTGATGCCAGCATTCTGTTTTCGCACGTCAACATTGGACGCCATTGCCGAATCCGCAAGGCGATTATCGACCGCGACGTGCATATCCCTGAAGGCACGACCATTGGCTACGACGCGGAAGCCGACCGCCAACGTTACTTCGTTACGGATACCGGGATCACGGTTGTCAC
>JAFAGX010000541.1 GCA_019237515.1 Acidobacteriaceae bacterium | reverse complement strand
GGCCGCCGCTGTTTGCACCTCAGCAAATGTGGGAAGCGGCTCGGGAATCTGCAGATCATCTACTATCGCAAAATTCTGATTGAAGTCAGGAAAAACCAGCACAGCCAGCTCCAGACGGCTACGCTCCATTTCCAGTTCAGCTTCTTTCAAGCCACGCTCTTGCTCCTGAAACTGGACTTCGGCTTTGATCACGTCAGCGCGAGCGACTTCGCCGCCAGTCTCTAGCTTCTGACTGATCGTGAAGAATCGTTGCGCTTCTGACTGGGCGCGCTGCGCCGTAGCATATTTTCGCTGTGCGACAACCAATCCGTAGTAGGTCTGAACCACGGTCACCACGAGTCCCCGTGCCGCAATCTCGGACTTCGCTTTTGCGACCGCCTGAGCCGCCAACGCTCGTCGATACTCTGCGATGCCGGCCAAAGAAAATTCCTGATGCACATCCCCCTGGCTGATGTACTCATGGACGCCGTTGTTGGCGACATATCGTCCGACGCCGGGTATGCCGCTGCCTTCCGTATAGACGAATGAGTTATTAAAGTTGACATTCGGCAGGAGCGCTGCCCGGCTCTGCACCTTGTCTTCTTTGGCCAACCCGAACTCGGTTACCGCAGCGCGGTATTCCGGGTTGATCTTCTTCGCCCGTTCCAGTGCATCCTGTAACGTCAAGGTAACCGGAGCGACGCTGGAATTCGCTTGAGCGCCAGTTGCGCTCAGTTGGTTCGGAGAGGTCTGCGTAAGAGCGACTGGAACCAGGCTGAAGGCAAGTATTACAGAGCGCGCGATCCAGCGCACTCCGCTTATGACAGTTTTCATAATGCAATCGTGAGGGAAGCCAGATTAAGGAAAGCTGAATGGAATGCGGACGTTTCTCGACGGAGGTTCAGGTGATGGGTAATTGCACCGTCATGCGAGTGCCTTCACCCGGAGTGCTCTCGGCCTGGATCGTTCCTCCATAGGCTTCCACCATAGCTTTGGCGATCGCTAAGCCAAGGCCAAAGCCACCCGTGGCACGATTGCGGGAGGGATCTCCGCGATAGAAGCGTTCGAAAATATGCGGCAATTCTTCAGCCGGGATGCCCGGCCCATGATCTTGAACGGTGATTTGCGCCGGCCCCCCATTTGTGCAGGCCAGCGTGATCTCGATTGAAGAGCCCTGCGGACTGTAGCGCACTGCATTCTCGAGCAGGTTCGACCAGACTAGCTGCAGATCCTCCGGATCAGCCCGCAACGGAACGGGTCCATCTTTCGAGAACTGCACGGAAGTACCACGCTCGCTTGCGAAATGGCGAATCCGTTCCACTGCTTCCTCGCAAGTTGCGTCGAGATCGACAATCGGCAGATCGCGACGGAGAGCGCCGTGTGCCCACTGTTCTGCCCGCGCCAGGCGCAGCATCCATTGCAAAAGCTTCTCCAATCGCTGCACATCTTCCAAAGAATGCTCCAGGCCTTGCCGGTATTCCTCCGAAGAACGCGGGCGTTGCAGCAACGATTGCAAAGTCGATTTCAGAACCGCCACCGGCGTCTTGAGCTCATGGGCAGCATTGCCCAGAAACTCTCTCTGCTGCACAAACGACCGCTCGAGCCGGGCCAGCATGTGGGTCATCGATTGTGTTAGAGGCTGCAGTTCGGTTGTGCGCTCGGCAGCTTCGGGCGCGTGCAGTTGCCAATCCTGGCTGGAGACCAGAGCGGCCCGGTCCGCGAGTTGCTGCAAAGGTTGCAAGCCACGCCGAATCCCCCACAATGCAAGTAACACGCTGATCGCCAGCAGCAACCCGCTCCACACCGCGATTGAAAACCCGGCCGCTTTGACTTGCTGATCCAGCTGGTTTAGCGGAGCCGCATAGAAAATCGTGAGGGTTTGTGGGTGAAAGGCCGCGCCCTCTTCGCGGTCGAGTACTGGCACATGGAAAACTCTCAAGCCGCGATAATGCACACGCGCGGATTTGAATCGCCAATGTTCCTTCCCGTCAGGTGAGATCTCGAGTCCATTCGGCCAATGCGGTGAACGTACCAGCACACCCGAGTTTTGGCTCCAGACTGCGAACAGGTCTGGATGGGACCGGTCGATCGAAGGTGGAATCAGGCTGTCATCAAAATAAACATTTCCACTTGCATCCTCGGTATAGCGCACCAGCGCGGCTATACTCATCGCCCGGGCCTGCATCGCCGTGTCCAGAGTGGACAGCAAATGCCGCTGTGTGTAGTAAATTCCGGTGATCAATAATCCGGCAGCCAGCAGCACTTGGGACAACAGGACGATGCCGATCAGCCGAGCTCGAATGGAGGTTTGCCGCACGTTCATTCCTGCAAGATGTAGCCCTGCCCGCGAAGGGTATGGATCAAGTGCTTCGAAGAACCATTATCGAGCTTCCTTCGCAGCCCGGAGATATACACCTCGATTACGTTGCTGAATTTCTCCCAGTTGTAATCGTAAAGATGCTCCAGCAATTCTGTTTTTGAAACCACGGCGCCGGGGCGATGCAAAAGGTATTCGAGTACGCGATATTCCATTGCGGTAAGCGCGACCGCTTTGCCGGCGCGTTGCACCGTTCGCTTGACAGTGTTGAGCTCAAGATCGCCAATTTTCAGCAGCGGCGACGGTTGGCCTTTGCCTCGACGGATGAGGGCTTTGGTGCGCGCTAACAATTCGCCTAAATCGAAAGGCTTGGTCAGGTAATCGTCCGCGCCGGCGTTCAGCAACGCGACTACGGATTCTTTGTCATCCCGGGCAGTAACGACCAGAACGGGGGTGCGTTGACCTGCCTTGCGCACCCTGGTGAGTACCTGCATACCGTCGAGGTGCGGGAGCATAAGGTCAAGCAGGACGGCGTCGTATTCATTGGACTCGACCATGAACAGGCCTTCCTGACCGTCCGGCGCGATATCGACGGCGTAACCGGCACTCTCGCGTAGGCTGCGGGCGATATTCTCCGCAAGGCGCGGTTCGTCCTCAATCACCAAGACCCGCATTCCAGTATCTTTCTATACGCCCCCACCTTAACGCGTCCTTAACCTGGTTGGAAGTGCCGTCCGGCGACAGAACGTCCGACCCGTTCTGGAACGATTTCTCCCGTATTGGAGATGTCGGTGATCCGTGTCCGCTCGTGCCACGACCAGAGCTAGCGAATACAAAGGTCTTAGCTCCGTCGCGCGGTGGTGAAGGTCTGGCGAAAGGCGTGCTGTCTCCTGTGCACGGCGGGTCCTCTAAGAACCGCCAGCTGAAACTGCCAAACCAGAATCGGGAGTACCCATGATTAGTATCGATGAAATCAAAATCACCCACCGGGATGAAGATGTGCTGAACCTGCTGGTGCAGGGTTGCAGCAACAAAGAAATCGCGGAGCAGCTCCACATCAGCCCGCGAACCGTAAAACAGCACCTGCGGACGCTGTTCTTACGTGCCGGGATTACTCAAGGCCGCAAGCGCGTGAAGCTGGCGACTGCTATGTACCAGAGGGAGCAAAGAAACTATGCAACCATGTGATCGGCTAACCGCGAAAGAAGTACGGGTTGCGAGGCTGGTTTGGGAAGGACTGACGAACCGCGAAATCGCGACGATGGTCGGCACCACCGAGCAGGTCGTGAAAAATTATCTCCGCAACACCTTTGACAAGCTGGGAGTCTGGAGCAGACTCGAATTAGCACTCTATGTGGCAAGTCACGGTGGCACCGAATGGAAACAGACCTCAGCTCAAGAAGAGAGTAATCGAGCTGGAGCTGGTCCTCTCCGGCGAGCGGGATAGCGCGCAACTTGGGCTTTCCACAATTCGGTACGAACGCACCAGCGCGACAATGTTGATTTCCAACCACTTTTTCACAGCTGCCACTGCCAATCAAAGTGCGTCGAAGCCGAGATATGTTTTTGAGAAGTTCTTGCGCAGGGCCGTATTTGGTTGGTTTTAACTCATCCCGGTGTCGCCAGATGCACACCTTGTTGTGCTTAGGTTTGTGGACGCGATGCATCTCGTACAAAACCCAAAAATTTTCGTTATGTGAAACTGATTGACCGCCTGCCGAACTTAAGTTAAACAGCTGAAATTCTCTTTATTTTCAGGGGTGCTTGCTGGACGGATGATCATCGGACGTGCCGAGCCGCTGTCTTTTATTGCTAATCAGCTCTTGATATTTAAGTGCATGGACAATAAGAAACAATTCAGCGTTGGAGATTTAATGTTTACATCTGACTGTCCTCGCCAGCGGCCCACTGTTTTGATCATTGATGACTCGCCTGAAGTGCAGCGCTACCTACGGCTGGTTCTTGAGACCGATGATTACAGCGTAGAAACAGCTGATACGGGTGAAAAGGGCCTGGAGCGAGTTCGCGGTGGCTGCCGTCCAGCGGTGGTTCTTCTGGACATGCAAATGCCCGGCATGGACGGACTGCAGACGTTGCGCTGCTTACGTGAAATCGAACCAGAGTTGAAGGTCGTCATGTGCTCGAGCGAAGATGATCCAAAAATTGTCCAACAAGCGACCCTGCTGGGTGCGCAAGCTTACCTGGTTAAGCCGGTGCGTCATCTGTACCTCTCCGCTGTGCTTGAGCAGTGTCTTACAGGCGAGTTGAGCGGCCAAACCCGTCGACCTGCTGCCGTCCACGCCACGGCGTGGAATGGTCTGGATCGTGCCAATTGAGAATCCAACTAGGTCGGGATCCGGACAAGACTACCGACAAACGTTCCTAGCAGGGCTTTATCCTGCTCCGATATTTCGGTGAACTGAACCCCATTTCCGTAGCCTGGAGTGCTGGTAATCACTTTGCCCATCGCGGAAAGCTTTCGTTCTTGAATCCAAAGTTCGAGCCGGACATTAGTCCCAGGTCTCAAGGGGTTCGGCATTTCGACGAAACATCCGCCGAGGCTAATGTCCCCAATGCGAGCGCGAATGGGCGCACCTTGGTTCGGTAGATGAACCTCGACAGAATTTCCCGATCGCACACGCGGATGCGCTCGCCGATCGCGGGCGTCACCGATAGATGCATCGGCACTCGGGCCTGGCAAAGGAAAGTCCCAAAGGGCTTTCTCGGCGGATAGATTGAGAAGCCCAATATGGCCGAGTTTGGGTGTTCCCGGCTGCCCCACCCATCGAACTCGAAAGTGGCTTTTGGTGCTGCCGTAGGTTAATCCGACGATCTCGTCAATGTTGGGCTGAGCCTGAACCCCACAGAGTTCCACGCCATGCCGGCTCACATTGACAGTGAAAACCTTTTCAGAAAAGATTTGCCCGCCGCTGTCCGTCCCGAAGATCCGGACGGGCACCCGTATGTCCTTTCTGGGTTCGCTGCGTTTACCCATGGCCTTGAAAGAGCGAATTGTTCGTGACGAGATTCTACTGCAAAGGAGGGAATGCAGTGGGGTCTTAAGTAGGGGACCCAAATTCGTCAGCAGCTGAGAAAAAGAATGCAAAACCTTGCACGCCTGCCTATAAAATCAGCTCTCCACAGCAGTTCAGACGAAAGGCTTGCGTGTTTATCCCGCGGCAGTTCGATTGCAACTGTTACCCCGAACCTGGGCGACTCCCGGCCTTTGTTCCTCCTGCGACCGATGTCACATAAAGAAACCTTTTGGATGGCGTGCGATTCAATCGAGCAGTTGCGGGCCGAATATGGCCCATTTCACACCCGTGCCGAGGCTGAATGCGAAGCACGCCGCCTTGGCTTTGCCTACCTGCTGCGTTACGAGCACCTGGTGGGCTCCGACGAGGAGATCGAGGAAGTTCGTTGCGTCTTCATCGAGTTGCCCAATGCAGGCGGACACAACATCTCGCCAGCTCCCGAGCGGATTCGAGAGAGCAGAAAATACCATACGCGCTGCGCTACGTGCGGGGAAGCGTCAGTTCATGAAGAACCGTGGCGGGCGGAAGTCTGGGCGGATATCCACGAATTCGAGCACAGCCGACACCGCGTCCGGCTGTTTGAACAGACACGGCTAGAAGGTCTTAAGGAAATTGGCGATTGGCGCGACCGTTGCGCCTGAACCCGTCGGCCATCTGCAATAGTCGCCGTTTTTCTGCTACTCTGTTTGCGATCGATGTAATCCATCCACTCTGGGGAATCCGATGGTCGTAGTCGTGTTACTGATCTTGGCACTTATTCCGTTGCTTGGAATCGCTTGGATCGCGATCTCCGGTTCGTTATTTCCGCAGCCCACGGTTGACGCATTATTCATGTCGCTCATTCTGCTGACCATGTCGGGCATTCTAGGAACTACAGCCCTGTTTGAGCTCCGTAGAAAGGTGTTTGGTTCTGGTTCCACGGCAAGTTCGGCAACACCGATTAAGACTGGAGGGCCAGTCCGCACCGGCAAGGTGCAGGAAGTGGTTTTCTTTGAATCGAACGTCGGCCAGCCGAACAAGTCCATCGTGACTTTATCGGCTGACGGCTCCTCACAAATCCTGGTACTTTCTGGGGATATGAGAAACGCCCTTCCGGTCGGTCAACGAGTTCACCTCACGCTACGCAAAGAGGGCGCGCAGAACGTGCTCGTGAACGTTAGCTACGCTTAGCTGCCATGAAAGTAGGATTACGGAAGTAACCTCCCGTTCAGTTTCCCTCTCGCTCCAAACAGCATATCCATCGGACAATTTTCAAGTACAGGTGTCGCGACCTGGAGTTCAGTTGCGGATTTGAAAGGAAAAATGTCGCAAATGGGCAAATTGTTCCCACTGGAAGAGGATCGTGTAGCCCCGTCCATGCTGGAACGCGCGGAGCAAATTCAACGCGAGATTCAACAGCTTTCTGGACGCGATTTGCAACTGTGGTCGATCGGGCTGCTGGTCATGCTGGTTTTGGCCGCTGGCATCCTGTCGCTCCTTTTCCCCAATCTGGTGTGGTCGCAGCGGGTCATTCACGTGGAATCCGCTTATCTGCCGCAATTGTTTTTCGGCCTGATCTCGCTGATCCTGCTCTTCAATATTTACCTCATCGGGCAGAAAATCAGCCTAAACAATACAAGGCGTGCACTGATCAGCGAATTGGTTCTGAACGAAAGGCTGGAGAGCCTTTCATTGATCGATCCCCTTACCGAGCTGCTTAACCGACGGGCATTAAACGAACTGATTCCCCGCGAAGCCGCGCGTGCTAATCGCCTGGGATGCCATCTCACGTTCATGACCATCGACCTTGATGGCTTTCGTGCCATCAACTCCAACTTCGGCGCGCTCGAAGGCAATTTGCTGCTGAGGGATTTTGGCAAGATGCTGAAGGCCACGTTTCGTGGCGGCGACCTGATTTTCCGGCACGGCGGCGACGAATTTCTGATAATCATGCCCGATACGGCCGAGGAGCAAATTCAACCTCCCCTGCGGCGTTTAATGCGAGCCGTTGAGCACTGGAACGCAAATAGCGCCAAGCCGTACGAACTGAAGTTCACCTGGGCTTCCGCACCCTATATCACCGGAAGCGATGTAGCTGATGTCCTGCGCACGATTGACCGCAAGGTCTATCAGAAAAAGCACAACCTCATTCCGGTATTCTGATTTTCCTTCCTGGATCGTCTCTGGTTTCAACCACTAAGGACACGAAAGAAACCACGCAGCAGAACCCTTCGTAGATTCTTGGAGTCGTCGTTGCGCATGGGACTTGGACCACTTCGCCCGGCGTTGGCAGCCCAAGTTTTCAGCGAACGTGTGTTACCATTTCGGGACTGGCTTGAGCAGCGCCCAGCCTGTTTGGCACCGAAACTTCCAGGAAATTTGCAGTGCTGTGTTCTATCTGCATCAGGTTTGGTGCAATCAGGCTGGCCCGTGAATTGCTCCGGTAAACTTATCAAATTTCGGTTACAGGTGATGTTTATGTGGTTGCAAAAGCTCTCATCGGGTGTGTTGCGGGTACTTACTCCACTTGGTCCTCGATATGTCCGGCCCTCATTCACTCAGCGTCTGTATCTGCTTTGGTTATTTCGCCTGTTTCCCACCCTGCCGGTGAAAGTACTAAGTTTGCGGCAACAGAGGTGGATGGAACAGCTTTGCGCTATCCATGGGTTTGTCGCTCTGGAGCATGAGGCCTCAGACGTTCCGCTCCTAGGAACGCTGGAGCAGCGGCCTCCGATTGAAGCGAGGCCTATTCCTCCTCGATCGGCTGAGAGCGTTGCCGAGGCGGTACGGCCGTTTGCCGCGGATGCGCAGCATCGATCCTAAGAATTGGCACAACTAATTCGAGCGGCAAGTGGTGCCGAAGAAGAGTCGAACCTGAGCCGTCTTGCTAGCGTGAGCGTAGCGGGAGACCGCAGGCGAAATCCTGAACCTGAGCGTAGTGAACGGTGAAGGACCTCAAGCTTGGTGCCGAAGAAGGGACTCGAACCCCCACACCCTTGCGGGTACATGGACCTGAACCATGCGCGTCTGCCAATTCCGCCACTTCGGCAATTGAAGTATCCGGGCGAGTTCGCCCTTGGCGATTGAAGGAAAATTCCGAGTAATATTCTACAAGGGCATGGCGCGGTGTCAAACCTGTCGCCTGTCTTGGGATCTCAACCCTGCATCAAAGAGGCACTACGTATGACAAAGTTGCGGAGGTCTGGTGAGTGATGAAGGGGTTAGCCGAAGTGCACAGAGCCAAACCGAATGACGAAACCACACAACATCTTCGACATCTTGCTCATGACCTCAGCAACTCACTCGAGACCATCGTGCAGGCGGCCTACCTCCTCGAGCAGACTAAGCTGGACGAAAAGGCCAAAAAATGGACCAAGCTGATTGACACAGCTGCTAAAGACGCCGTCCGTCTTAACCGTCAAATTCGAGAAATCCTGAAATCACAGAGCTGATCCATAAGCTGGCGTGGCAAGCGGGCGCAACTGACCTCATACAAAACCACTAGAGCCAGAATTCGCGATTCTGTCGTATGATTCCGCATCCTCGGATGCGCATTTCTAAGCCAATCGTGTTACGAATCGTGACCGCGGTCCTACTACTCTGGTTGGCCTTTGTTGCTCTGGTCTGGTGGTCGATGCGTCAGCCACCAGAGAAATTCGGACGCGTGATGTCGCGCATGCCCGGTCCGGCAGTCTTCTTGCTTGCACCCTTCGAAACCCTGTGGATGCACGCCCGCGCCGGTACGCTGAGCGTTGGTGACCCTGCGCCGGATTTTACAGCGGTCAAGCTCGACAAAACCGACAAAGTCCAGCTCTCGTCGTTAACTTCTCGGCAGCCCGTTGTGCTCGTATTCGGCAGCTACACTTGACCGCCGTTCCGGCGGGAGGTTCCTGCCCTCAACAAACTTTACGACGAGTACGGTAGCCGAATCGCATTTCTCGTGGTTTACATCCTGGAAGCGCATCCCAGCGACGTCTGGCAGATGGAGAGCAACATTCGCGACCACGTTGTGCTTGCCAGCCCGAAGGACGAAGATGAACGGGCGCAAGTAGCCGGAGCTTGCGTTCGCAAACTTGGTATCAAATTCCCCGCGGTGCTCGATGAATTCGAGAACGCTGCCGAAAACGCATATACCGCATGGCCCGACCGCATGTACCTGATCGATATCGGTGGCACAATTGCTTACAAGAGCAAGCCTGGGCCCTTCGGCTTCAAGCCCGACGAACTGCGCGCGGCTATCGTCCGGGTGGTTGGGAATCCGCAGAGCAAGACGGCGGTGCAGGCATTGTCCCACTAGTCCTACCCTCGCGGGCGGTGTCGCCCGGTTCCCCTGCCCTGCTATACTTCTGGTTTTGCCATAATCCGGGATCATGCTGGATCCCGTGCACATCTGTTCAGCCGCATCCGGAGACGCCATGACGACCACAACCGTGAATCCTGCCAGCATCGAACGCGAATTCAATCCCATGGAAGCGCAGGCCGCGCGTTTTGATCTGGCCGCACGTAAGCTCAACCTGGACGAGGGATTGTGGAAGGTTTTGCGCTACCCCAACCGTGAAATCACCATCCACATCCCGGTGGCCATGGATAACGGCCATCTTGAGGTGTTCACCGGATTCCGTGTGCAGCATTCCATTGCGCGAGGCCCAGCCAAGGGCGGCGTTCGCTACGCGCCAGATGTAACTCTCGATGAAGTTCGCGCTTTGGCCAGCTGGATGACCTGGAAGTGTGCGGTCGTGAACATTCCATTCGGCGGCGCCAAGGGGGGCATCATTTGTGACCCGCACAAAATGTCGATGGGCGAACTTGAGCGCATGACCCGCCGCTACACTGCGGAGTTATTTGAATTTATCGGTCCCGAAAAAGATGTTCCCGCCCCCGACGTAAATACCAACGAGCAAATCATGGCCTGGATGATGGACACCTATTCCATGCACGTCCGCCAGACCGTAACCGCCGTCGTGACCGGTAAGCCGATCAATATTGGCGGATCGCGCGGACGGCGTGAGGCCACGGGCCGCGGCATCATGATTGTTTGCGATGAGGCGATCAAGAAATTGGGCATGTCGCGAGAATCCACGCGAGTCATTGTGCAAGGATTCGGCAACGTTGGATCCAATGCGGCGTTGCTGATGGCGAAGGAGGGCTACAAAGTAATCGGCATTCTGGAAGTGGATGGTGGTTTGTACAACACGAACGGAATTGATGTGAAGGCTCTCTCAGAGCATCGCCAGCGCAACCGGACGATTACGGGATTTGCTGGTGCCGAGAAAGCTGATCCTGCCGAACTTCTGGTCACGCCTTGCGAAATCCTGATTCCTGCGGCCACCGAAAACCAGATCACCAGCCGCAATGCAGAACGGGTGAGGTGCAAAATTCTCGCGGAAGGAGCCAACGGGCCGACGACCGCCGCCGCCGACGACATCCTTGCAGATAAGGGCGTGTTCGTGATTCCCGACATTCTGTGCAACGCAGGTGGTGTGACCACCTCTTATTTCGAATGGGTCCAGGACCGGCAGGGATACTTCTGGAAGGAATCCGTGGTCAACGAGCAATTGGAAACAATTATGGTGGAGGCATTCGGCGATGTGGTCCGCTACGCCGAGACTCACCATGTCAACAATCGAATCGCTGCCTACATGCTGGCGATCGATCGCGTTGCGTATACCCTGCGCCAGCGCGGAATCTACGCGTAGAGGTCGTTATGAAGCGCGTTATCTCTGTTCTTGTGCTTGTAGTACTGTGCTTTACGATCGCCAATGCCTCTTCGCAAAATTCTCAAACCACCCCACAATCAACTGCTACCGCGGATCACGCACCCACGCCGTCCGAAATCGCCGCTGCCAAGGCCAGCCACAAGGTCTGGGTGAATCTCGATAGTGGCATCTACCACAAAGGCGGCCGCTGGTACGGCAAAACCAAGAATGGCAAGTTCATGACCGTCGACGAAGCCAAGAAGGCCG
>JAFAGX010000155.1 GCA_019237515.1 Acidobacteriaceae bacterium | reverse complement strand
TCTGTGTGACTCTGTGTCCTCTGTGGTTAGACTTTTTGTGATGAGCACCGCAACCCATATCTCGGCGAAAACCGGTGAGGCTGGCCACTGGGGCAAAAACATTCGCTCCGACCTGCATGTCATGGTCGAACCGCGGGAGGACGGCGGAATTGAGATTGCCCTCGACTCTCGAGTGAGCTTCTGCTACGGCGACTCAATTCTGCGGCAAACTCGGGAAGTTCTCGAAGCGCTCGGGGTAAGACACGCGCGAGTTTGCATCCATGATGAGGGCGCGCTCCCGTTTGTCATCTCTGCGCGGATCGAAACCGCGGTGAAGCGAGCCGGATTGGGTACTGAAAGCAAATCTCTGCCCGCCAGAATCCCGCTCCCCCCGCCCTCCGCTCGCGATCGCCAGCGCCGGTCTCGCCTTTACCTGCCAGGAACCGAGCCGAAATATTTCATCAATGCCGGCCTGCACGCGCCAGATGCCATCATCCTGGATCTCGAAGATTCCGTTCATCACGCCGAAAAAGATGCTGCGCGAATCCTCGTGCGGAATACGCTGCGCGCGGTTTACTTCGGCGCTTGCGAACGCATGGTACGCATCAATCAGTTGCCCCTCGGTTTTGAAGATCTGGCCGAAGTGGTTCTCGAAAGCCCTGACCTCATTCTCCTACCCAAAACCGAGAAGCCGGAACAAGTAATCGAACTTGACAGCACCATCGCAGAAATCAAGTCTCGCCATTCTCTTAATCGTCCGATCTGGATCATGCCAATTTTGGAATCCGCGCTCGGCATCGAGAATGCCTTTTCCATCGCGACCGCGACTCCGAACATCGTCGCCCTGACGATCGGCCTAGAAGATTACACTGCCGATCTTGGGGCGGTGAAAACGACAGAAGGCCGCGAAACTCTGTATGCTCGCACACGATTGGTGAACGCCGCTAAAGCCGCTGGCATTCAGGCCATCGATTCGGTTTTTGGCGATGTCGCAGATCTGGCCGCTCTTCACTGCTGGGGCGAGAACTCGCGCGCCCTCGGTTTCGAGGGCATGGGCTGCATCCACCCCAGCCAGATACCGGTAATCCATGAAGCATTTTCGCCATCGCAGGCCGAAATCGATAAGGCTCTGAAAATCGTGGCCGCTTTCGAAGACGCGCAGCAACGTGGACTAGGCGTGGTCAGCCTGGGATCGAAGATGATCGATCCGCCAGTAGTTGACCGGGCGCGAAAACTGATCGCACGCCGCGTGGGTACGCTGTGGACCGCTCAGGCCGGGCAAAGTCCGGCAGAAGCCCCAAGCACATGATTACCACTGTCGAACTTCTCGAGAACGCCGCCGGCCGCCTGGTCCCGACAATCGTCAACGGGAAATCCCAGACACCCTACCTTGGCGTCGGCCAATACCGGCCTACGGGCAACAAAGCCGCTCCTCCTATCCGCTCCAGCAATGGGTATCCGGAAAATGGCGACAAGCGCGCCCCGGATCTCGAAACCGCGCTCCGCAAGTGCGGCCTCTCTGACGGCATGGTCATTTCGAATCACCACCATCTTCGCGACGGCGATAAAGTCGCGCTCTTGGCCTTGGAAGCCGCTTCCCGGCTTGGCGTCAAAGATCTCACATGGTTTCCCAGTGCTTCTTTCCCCTCTCAGCAGGCCGCGATCGACCTGATGGAACGCGGGACTATTCACCACATCGAAGGCAGCATGAATGGCCCGCTCGGAGACTACTGCACCCAGGGAAAAATGCGAGGCATGGGCGTGCTGCGTTCGCATGGTGGACGCTGGCAAGCGATTCAAGATGGCGAGGTGCACATCGACATCGCCATCATCGCCGCTCCCACCGCTGATTTCTTCGGCAACGCTGATGGTTCTCACGGTAAATCAGCCTGCGGATCTCTTGGCTTCGCTCTTGCCGATTCCCTGTACGCCGACAACGTCATTGTGGTCACGGACAATCTTGTTCCATTCCCCTGTCTTCCCTGGCAAATCCAGGGCAACAATGTGGATCACGTGGTCGAAGTTGATTCCATCGGCGATCCTGCAAAGATTGTGTCTGGCACGACCCAAATCACCCGTTCTCCCGACCGCCTTCGCATCGCGGAATTCGTAGCTCGATTCCTGCGCGATGCCGGCATCATGCGAGATGGCTTCTCTTTTCAGGCCGGGGCGGGCGGCATTGCTCTGGCATTTGTCGACTACCTGCGCCGTATGATGCAAGAGAGTGGCGTGAAGGCCCGCTTCGTTCGCGGCGGATCGACGAAGTATCTCGTTGACTTATTACAGGAGGGCCTGACCGACTATATTCTCGACGGGCAAACCTTCGATCTGGACGGTGTCAAGTCGATCGCCAGCGATTCGCGCCATATTGCGACATCGCCATTCACTTCGTACAACTATCACGGGAAAGGTAATTTCGCGTCGATGGTCGATGCAGTGGTGCTGGGCGCCACCGAGGTCGACATCAACTTTAATGCCAACGTTGTGACGCATTCAGATGGCCGTCTGCTTCACGGCATCGGCGGATGGCAAAATTGCCTCGCCGCAGGTTGCACTATCCTCGCTCTTCCATCATTCCGGGATCGCATTCCCGTCATCGTCGATGAAGTTACTACCCTGACCGGCCCCGGCGAGTTGATCGATGTGGTAGCGACCGAGCGTGGAATTGCCATCAATCCCCGCCGGCAAGACCTGATCGACGCAGTGAAAGGTACGAACCTGCCGATCCGCCCGATGCAAGAAATTAAGGCTGAAGTCGAACGGATTTGCGGCGGCAAGCCTGCGCGTCCAAAACACGCAGATCGTCCAGTCGCGATCGTCAAATGGGTAGATGGAACCGTGCTGGATACCGTGTGGCAGGTTGGTTAGCGCGGTAATAACCTCTGTGATTTTCAGCGACCTCTGTGGTTGATTT
>JAFAGX010000120.1 GCA_019237515.1 Acidobacteriaceae bacterium | reverse complement strand
GGGCTGCGTCGAACGGCGAGGACTCAATCAGAGAAAAAGTACTTGCCATTGTTGCCGAGAAGACGGGATATCCGAAAGAGATGCTGGATCTCGATCTTGATTTGGAGGCTGACCTTGGAATTGACACGGTCAAGCAGGCCGAGATGTTGGCGGCGATTCGCGGGGCATACAACATTCCTCGGGATGAGAACTTGAAGTTGCGGGACTTTCCTACCCTGGCGCATGTGATCAAGTTCGCGCAGGAACGGTCGCGGATTGCGAAAGGCCCGGCCCCCGAAACGACAACAACGGTCAAACCGATTAGTGAGCGTCCTGTCGCGGCGAGTCTAGAGGCAGCGGAACGGATACCGCGTCGTGTCCCGATTCCGGTGTTACGTCCCACACTGAATCTTTGCAAACCAACAGGCGTCACGCTGGATAGCACACGGCGCGTGATTGTTATGCCCGATAAAGGGGGCGTGGCGGAAAACCTGGTGAAGCGACTGAAGGCTGAGGGCGCTCAAGTTCTGGTGCTGCAGAACGCTTCCACCCCTGAAGGCCTTATCGAAACATTGCAGTCGTGGCTGAAAACCGGCCCGGTGCACGGAGTGTACTGGCTGCCGGCCCTGGACGACGAAGGCCTTTTAACCAAGATGGACGTTGAGGCGTGGCATCAGGCGGTGCGGCTGCGAGTCAAGAATCTTTACACCACGATGCGGCTCGTATATGAGCAGATTGCTCCGGCAGGCACATTCCTGGTGACGGCGAGCCGCCTCGGTGGACAACATGGTTATGACACAACGGGCGCGGTTGCTCCTTTAGGCGGAGCCGTTGTCGGATTCGCCAAGGCGTACAAACGGGAACGTTCTGATGCGCTGATCAAGTGCCTCGATTTCGAAACCGGCCGCAATGCGGAGCAAATTGCGGAGATCCTCATTAATGAAACGTTATGTGATCCGGGCGCAGTGGAGATCGGTTACAAGAATGATCTTCGCTGGACGGTCAGTTTGCAGGAACAACCGGCGGCCGATGGGCAACCTGGCGTCACGCTGGACAAGAACAGCGTCTTTGTAATTACAGGTGCGGCAGGCAGCATTGTATCTGCAATCACCGCGGACCTGGCGGCGGCATCGGGTGGGACTTTCTATCTGCTTGACGTAGTACCTGAGCCCGATCCAAACAGCCCAGACCTGAAACGGTTCGGCAGCGACAAGGAGAATTTGAAACGTGATCTCTTTGCCCGCATACAGGCGCGCGGAGAACGCGCGACACCGGCGCTCGTCGAGAAAGAGTTGGTGGCACTTGAACGGGCAGCCGCAGCCCAAGCTGCCATCGATGCGGTACATGCAGCGGGCGGCACCGCACACTATTTCAGCGTCAATCTGACCGATGCAGATGCTGTCACGGAGGTGATTGCACAAGTGCGGCAGAGGAGCGGCAGAATCGATGTTCTGCTGCATGCCGGTGGAGTGGAGCGCAGCCACTCGCTACCGGACAAAGAGCCGCGTGAGTTCGATCTGGTGTTCGATGTGAAGTGCGATGGATTCTTCAATCTATTGCACGCAATTGGCGACATGCCTCTGAAAGCCAGCGTGGTCTTCACTTCAGTGGCCGGGAGGTTCGGTAACGGCGGGCAGACCGACTACAGTGCAGCCAACGACCTGCTGTGCAAGATCACATCGAGTTTCCGCACAAGACGTCCCGACACTCGCGGAATCGCAATTGACTGGAGTGCGTGGGGTGGAATTGGAATGGCGACCCGAGGATCGATTCCGAAGATGATGGAGTTGGCGGGAATTGACATGTTGCCACCAGAATCCGGCATTCCAATCGTGCGCCGGGAGCTAACAGCGGGTGGAACACGCGGTGAAGTCGTCATCGGCCAGCGACTTGGTGTTCTGTTGAATGAGTGGGATAAAAGCGGCGGCATCGACGCGGATGCCAGCGCAAACCTGATTCCACAAGGCCCAATGGCCGCCAAAATCGCAAGCGCAGGCGTATACAACGGGATCACAGTGGAGACCACACTTGACCCGGCACTGCAACCGTTTCTCCACGATCATCAGATCGATCGGACGCCGGTCCTCCCGGGAGTCATGGGGCTCGAGGCGTTTGCCGAAGCCGCTCAGTGTTTGGTTTCCGACTGGCGGATCGAGGCAATTGAAAATGTCACGTTCATCGCTCCGTTCAAGTTTTATCGGAATGAACCGCGAACGGTTAATACCAACGTAGTTGTTTCGCCATGTGGCACCGGGGTAACGGCTGATTGCAAATTAATCGGCTCGCGAGCGCTGGCGAACCAGGCTGAGGCGCAGGTGACGACACATTTCACTGGGCGGGTACGGCTGACAAAAGAGGCGGCCGTGGCTACTCCTGCTCTGAAAGTGGGCACCTCAGGAAGCGTAATTGAGGCGGCCGACATTTACGGACTTTATTTTCATGGGCCGGCATATCAGGTGCTGGAGCGCGCATGGTGGGATGGCGAGCGAGTGGTCGGACTTATGGCGAGAGGGCTCCGCAATAATCACCATCCGGCGGAACTTCAGACATTGATTGCTCCGCGTCTGGTCGAGCTTTGCTTCCAGACAGCCGGGCTTTGGGAAATGGGTGTGCGCGGACGGATGGGGCTGCCACTGCATATCGATCGCGTCACCTTTTTCCGTCCCGAACAGGATTTCAAAGATGTGCAGCTGTATGCCGTTGTGATTCCTGACGCGAGTGGCGAGAGCTTTACAGCCGATGTAGTCGATAAAGAAGGCAATCGCTACTTACATCTTGATGGGTACCGTACGGTGGAGGTTCCCAATGCGCTCAATCCCGAACGGTTGAAGGCGCTGCAGAACCGAATGTCAGCGGAAGCCGCGTTGGCTGCATAGGAAACGCGACTGGACCGATTTTATCCGGAGCTGCCTATGGATCACGATTTTCAGCGAATAGCGATTGTCAATCGTGGCGAACCGGCAATGCGCTTCATTCACGCGGTTCGCGAGTATAACCAGGAACACGGAACGGGTCTCTGCACAATCGCTCTCTACACTGACCCAGATCGCCGTGCGATGTTTGTGCGTGCGGCAGACGAAGCGGTGTGCCTTGGGCCGGCGCACATCATCGATCCCGATACCCGGCAGCCCAAGAGCACTTACGTAGACTATGGCAGCCTGCAACGCGCATTAGCGGTTGCGCGCGCGGACGCAGTCTGGGTGGGCTGGGGCTTCGTCGCGGAGCATGCGGCATTTGCAGATCTTTGCAGCGACTTGGGAATTACTTTCATCGGCCCGCGCGGTGAGGTGATGCGACGCTTGGGAGATAAGATCGCTTCAAAGTCGCTGGCGGAAAAAGTGGGTATTTGCGTGGCAGGCTGGAGCCGTGGGCCGGTGGACACTGTATCTGATGCGAAGGTCCACGCAGAGCATCTTGGGTATCCGCTGTTCATCAAAGCCACAGCCGGCGGCGGTGGCCATGGAGTGCGGCTGGTGCGATCGGCGAATGACCTGGCGCAAGCTTTCGAGAGCGCCCGCTGCGAGGCTTATAAAGCTTTTGGCGATCCAACTGTTTTCATGGAGCAAGTAATTGGAGAAGCACGCCACGTAGAGGTGCAGATCATAGCCGATGACTACGGTACAACCTGGGCTGTCGGAGTGCGAGATTGCACGATCCAACGACGACACCAAAAAATTATGGAGGAGTCGCCGTCGCCGGTGCTCTCGCGCAGGCAGGACCGTCAGTTGCGGGATTTGGCAGTACGGCTGGCACAGGCGGCGGAGTATACCAACGCCGGAACAGTGGAATTCCTGTATCAACCACAAACCAAGCACTTCTTCTTTATGGAAGTAAATACCCGGTTGCAGGTGGAACATCCGGTTACCGAGTGTACAACCGGGGTTGATATGGTGAAGCTGCAGATTCATGTAGCTCGCGGCGGCAAGCTCGAGGGACAACCACCGCGCACCTTCGGTCATGCCATCGAAGTGAGACTTAACGCCGAGGATCCCAGTAACCATTTTGCGCCGGCCCCAGGCGCAGTCGAGAGATTCAGGATCGCGACGGGGCCGGGAGTCAGGGTGGACACGGGCGTGGTAGAGAGTGACAAGATCCCGAAAGACTTCGACTCAATGTTCGCGAAGATTATCGCCTTTGGGCGGAATCGAAATGAGGCGATTTCGCGATTGCGACGGGCATTGCGGGAAAGTGTCGTGGTCATTAAGGGCGGAGCGAGTAATAAATCATTTCTGCTGGAGCTGTTGAGCCGGACGGAAGTGAAGAACAACACGGTTCACGTTTGCTGGCTCGACCACATTTCCAAGAATGGAGATCACGTCTCGCGGCGCTACGCCGATGTGGCACTGGTTCATGCCGCCATCGAGAGCTATAACGCGCAACTCGAAATAGAGCAGCAACAATTCTATGCGTCGGCGGCCCGGGGCCGGCCCCAAGTTCGTCAGGAGATTGGGCGTTGTGTGGACCTCCGCTATGAAGGGCAATCCTATTCGCCGAGAGTTTGTCGTTATGCACCGCAGGAGTATTCGGTTGAGATGGATGGCCGGCGGATCTTAACGCATCTGGAGCAACTCGACGAATTTGAGCATTGGCTAACGATTGCCGGACATCGATCCCACGTCGTGTCCATGAGTGAGGATCATACTTACAGGATTGAGATTGATGGTGTGTGTCATCGCGTCGAGCGGGATGATGGCGGAATGATCCACGCGCCCGCGCCCGCCGTTGTGGTGAGCATCTCAGTAAAACCCGGCGATGAAGTTAGAGTGGGAGACCGACTGGCCGTAATCGAAGCGATGAAAATGGAGATGCAAGTAACCGCGCCATTCGCCGGCAGAGTGCGCCAGGTGATGGTCATTCCGAATGTGCAAGTAGATTCGGGAGCACCGCTGCTGCAGATCGATGCGGCTTTCGAGAGTGAGGAACCAACGTCTCAAGAGCGGATCGCGATCGGTAGTTCCTGCGAGACGTTATCGATGACGGGTCACGATGCAGGCCAGCCGCTGCGAGAGTGGCGGCAGATGATGCTCGGTTTCGATGTCGATCCGCGGGACGGTGGTCGTGTGCTCGCCGATTTGCGGCAGAACACGCTAGCGAATGGTGAACACTTAGCCGAAGAAGATGAGTTGCTGAAAATTTTTGTAGACATCTGCAGCCTGTTCCAGCGTGAACCGGAAGTTGACCACCGTAACAGCGGCGAAGAACCGAGCGCGGAGAACTATTTATTTTCATACCTGCGAATGCTCGATACCGGAGCAGAGGGGCTTCCGAAAGGGTTTCTGAATGCCGTGAGGCAAGCTTTAGGCCACTATGGTGTAACGTGCCTGGCTCGGTCTCCGGAACTGGAACAGAGCCTTCTATGGATCTGCAAATCACACCAGCGCGTGGGGCAGCAGATTGGGCTGGTGCTGGCATTGCTGGAAAAGCGGTTGTCCAAAGCACAAAGTTCGTTGCCTGCCGCCAATGACGGGTTCCGCACGCTGTTAGATCGAATGATTGCGATCAGCATGGTGTCGTTCCCCGCGGTGGCGGATCTGGCGCGGGAAGTACGGTATCGCTATTTCGACCAACCCTTGTTCGAGAAAGCCCGAAGGCAAGTATATGAGCAGCTTGAAAAGCAGCTTGTTTACCTAGCTGCCAATCCAGATGCGGCCGATCGAAATGAAAAGATTCATGCGTTAGTGGAATGTCCGCAGCCGCTTGCGGGCGTTTTCTGTCGACGTTTTGCGGAGGCGGATTCCGCCGTGCGGCAATTGATGCTGGAAGCAATTACGCGACGCTTCTACAGAATTCGAAGCTTGGAGGAGTTTCGGCGCCTGGAGACTGCCGGGCAAAGCTATGCGATCACACAGTATCAACACGAAGGCAAGCGCATTCACGTATTTGCCACCTGCGGAGAGTATGCCCGGTTATCCGAAGTTGTGGGCGCGACGCTGCCGTTACTGGCGGAGGTACCCGCCGGCGACGAAATCGTTCTTGATTTTTATAGCTGGCGCGCCGATGCGCCCGATGATCCAGAAACGGTGCAGGAAGAGATTCAGAAGGTCCTCAAGCATGCCGCGTTTTCCCGTTCGATACACCGGATTGTGGTTGCAGTGGGCGGCAGTGATCAAAACCAACCGTTGAACCGGATCCTTTACTTCACGTACCGGCCCAAGAATGAGGGATACGAGGAGGAGAAGTTTTTCCGCGGGCTGCATCCGATGATGGGGAAGCGATTGCATCTGTGGCGGCTGACGAATTTCAACATCGATCGGGTGACGTCGGCGGAAGACGTGTACTTGATCCACGCAGTAGCTAAACAAAACCCGAAAGATGAGCGCTTATTTGGCTGTGCCGAAGTGCGGGATGTGACGGCAGTTCGCGATGACGGCGGCCATATTGTGGCGCTGCCACACCTGGAGCGCATGTTTATGGAGGTAGTGGGGGGAATGCGTCTCTATCAGTCGCAACGGCCAACCCAACGGCGCCTGCAGTGGAACCGCATTCTTTTATATGTGTGGCAACCCCTGGTACTCACGCGGCGCGAACTCGCGCATGTGATTCGACGGCTGACGCCCGCAGCCGTGGGGCTCGGCCTGGAGCAGGTGGTAGTGCGGGTTCAAATTCCCAATGCTGCGACCGGCGAATTGCGGGACATGGTGGTGCGCATTTCGAATCCGGAGGGAAGCGGCATGCTGATCTCTTATCGGCCCGCCACCCAGCAACAAGCACTAGCGCCACTGGGCGAGTACGAACAAAAAGTAGTTCGCATGCGGCAGCGCGGACTCACCTATCCTTACGAAATCATCAAGATGATCACGCCCCGCTCAGGGGAGTCGAATTCTGAATTCCCGCCAGGTGAGTTCGTCGAGCACGATCTCAATGCGGATGGCGAACTGGTCCCAGTAGATCGGCCTTACGGTCAAAATAGAGCCAACATTGTCGTAGGAGTGATCCGCAACTATACGAACCGATATCCGGAGGGGATGAATAGAGTGATGCTGCTGGGAGATCCCAGTAAGGACTTAGGAGCGCTCGCCGAGCCCGAGTGCCGGCGCATCATTGCTGGCCTGGATCTGGCTCAGGCCAAGGGAATTCCTCTGGAATGGTTTCCCATTTCTGCCGGCGCAAAAATCTCCATGAACAGCGGCGTCGAGAACATGGATTGGATTGCGCGGGTTCTACGAAGGTTGATTGAATTCACACAAGCCGGCGGCGAAGTGAATCTCCTGATTGATGGGATCAACGTCGGCGCACAACCGTATTGGAATGCCGAGGCTACGATGCTGATGCACACTCGTGGCATTCTTGTGATGACCCCGAAGGCGGCGATGGTGCTGACGGGCAAACACGCGCTCGATTACTCGGGTGGAGTTTCGGCTGAGGACAGGGAATCGGCGGCTACGACCGGATCATGGGA
>JAFAGX010000108.1 GCA_019237515.1 Acidobacteriaceae bacterium | reverse complement strand
TCGACTAACGGCATCGCGTAAAGCTTCGCCGACCTGCTGCGCCAATTCTGGCGTAGTGCCTCGAGCACAATAGGCCTCAATCAGCAAATGTTGGTCTTCGGAATCGGCAAAGAGTTCGATCTCGTCGATCTCGCGCGGCAGCTTGTTTGTCCGTCCTGCTTGCCACAGCTCGGCAATTGCTCGATTAATCAGAGGCGAGCTTATGGGGCAGTTTTCGACCGGCAGCAGTTCATGCGAGTTGAATCTGTAGTAGCCCAGCGCGAATTCTGCTTCGGACCGAAGTCTTAGGCGAGTGCGATTGCGATAATGCCATGGCGGCGAGGCATGAATTACGAGCTCGGTTTCGAGCTCGATTTTGGCAATGCGCCGCAAATTCTCCCTGAGAATTGCGGCCTTCGCTTCCAGCTGATGCTCGTAGCTGGAGTGCTGATAATGGCAGCCTCCGCAAGCCTGAAAATAAGGGCATTGCGGTTCGACACGCTTGGCAGACGCTTCAAGGATCTTTTCCGCTTTCGCCCGCGCGTACCCACGATTCTCTTCGACGACTGAAGCCTCAACCTTTTCCCCCTCCAACACGAAGGGTACGAATATCGCTTTGCGGTGACCAATTCCATTGGCAGGGAGCCTCGCGAGCCCATCGCCGCCATAAACGAGTTTTTCGATTTCGAGGAGCAACCAAAGAATTCTAACGTCGGCAGGCTACATGTAGAACAGGCTCAACCTCGGCAGGCCGTATTTTTCGAACAAGCGTTTGCGGAGGTACTGTTTCTGAAGTTGCTCGATCTGAGCCGCAGGCATTTTGCTCCGATAAGCGGCAAGTTCGCGATCGGCCTCAGCACGCATCGTGACGAGGTCATCATCAGAAGAAACCGCGAGTAAAGCGGCAAACAGCTTTTCTTCCACAACTGTAAGCCGCCGTTCGAGGTCCTCTAATCTCGGCAGTTGGTTTTCTGCTTGGATCTCATCGGCGAGGACGCGAAGTGTTCCTCCTGTTTCTTCGGCTATAACCGTAATCGAGACTCCCGGCCTGCTCGGGAGCTTTGCGGTCTCAATCTCTTGGCTCGCACGTTGAAGAAACGCGATGATTTCGCTCTTCTGAAATCCCGCATCCCTCGGCCGTTCTGGCCTTTCGCTGCCAACGGCCGCTTCCCTCATGTCTTCGACCGCAGCCAGGACTTCTTGCGCACAAAATCCGAGGCTATTTACCTTCCTGGTTTTGGAAGGACGCCGGTCATAGTGCTCGAACGTGACATCGATTCCTCGCAAAACTGCTTCGAGCGGTATCCCCGCGTCTTTCCACACCTCGATCAACGCCCAGTCCATGGTTGAAATGCGCACCAGCGGCCCGCCAAAGCGCAGCCGGAAATGTTCTTCGATTTCAGTGAAGTAGTTGAAGTAGTTCTCCACAATCGGTTCCGGAGGGATTTGTATGCGGGCTTCTCGAAGATTTTACTGCACCGGTGCTGCACACGGCCCCATAACCCTGCCCTACGCGGGAATAATGGGCAAGCGTGCTCATCTGGCTCGAATCAGCCGCCTTGTTGGCCAGCAACATGAAAATGACACTCCCTTTACTGGCCAGTGACAACCGCAAGGTCGGCGAGAAATAAATCTATTTGCTATCCCATGGCGGTTTGTTCAGGAAGCATGCGGAAGAATCACCTCAACGACCCCAGACGTGCTTACTCCTTTCACGATGCGGTGAACCAGGACGTCGCGAACGAAGTTTGGACGGAGCCAAAAACTGTGAACAACCGAAGAAAAATTCGAAGGAGGATCCATGAAAAACCGAATGAATATGGCAGACTCAGCCCCTAGCCGGCGAGGTTTCATTAAAAAAGGGTTGGTGGCCGGCAGCGCTGTAACTGTTGGTGTAGGGCTGTTAGGCAAAACCCAATACGTATTCGCCGATGAGGAACAAGGGGAACGTAGTGGAACGCTCAGCAAGGGAGATGCGGCGATCCTAAGATTTCTTGCTGCGGCAGAGATCATCGAGAGTGATCTGTGGTTGCAGTATGCTGAGCTGGGAGGCGCACAAACTCTGCCCAATGGCCAGCCCGACCACGAATTGCCCGGACTTCCAACCGGAGGCAATACACCATACACCAATGCACTCTCGCAACTCGATGGCGACATGCCTCAGTACATCCACGACAATACCGAGGATGAGATCAGCCATTTCCACTTCATCAATGGTTACCTGAAATCCAAGGGAGCGGACACTGTCAATTTGGATCATTTCAAAACTCTGAAAGGCAGCACCGCCGAGGGGGTCAACCCCGCCGCTATTGGCAAACGCATTACCAACCTGACCCAGCTCACCGTTGACACCACCTGGTGGGGTCGCTACCGTAGCCGCAACAACAATCCCGACCTTGATCCCAACTTTGCATTCGTCCAAGCCGTCCCGGATCTTAGTAAAGGTCAATTCCCAGCGATTCCTAGAGACAACAACGACCTTACGCCGAATGATCACGTCCAGGCGATCGCAAACACAGCCGCCTTCCATTTCTGCTTTATCGAGCAAGGCGGGAGCAGCCTCTACCCTTCACTCGCACAGAGAGTAACCGATCCGGAGGTGTTACGTATCCTGCTCAGCATCGGCCCGACTGAAACCTCCCACTTTCAAACCTGGCATGACAAGGCAGGCAACGCGGTGCAACCGCCTCTCGCTCCCTTGACCGACCCCAGCAACAAGAAGCTGACTTTTCCGAATGTAAATTCCTTCAACTCTGAGGACTTTCAGGCCAACTTAATCATGCCCGAACCCTGTCCGTTCCTCAGCCGCAAGTTTCCGAAATGCTCCATTATCCGTCCAACGGAAACAGAAGGAGTTGCTATGGGTGCCGTCAAAGCGCTGAAAGCCGACGGTCTTTTCATTGGTCAATCCAATGAGTTTTTTGAGCTTCTCCAGGACCTGGCTTCGGATGCGGATGCCGCCAAACGCGAGCGCTGAGAATCAACGCCAGTTCGATTCAGCGATCTCGTGCCCTGTTAGGTGCGGGTGCTGAGGTGAAAATAAAGACCCCAGCACCTGCGTTTTCTGTTAATGGAATTTCTTTGCAGAAGAAGATTTGGCCGACGGCAGACTTGAAGATGAACTGTGACCACCGACCGTCGCTTCTCGCGCACTAGCTGCATTTCGTTCCCAGATGATTCGCAGACCTTCAAGTGTCAGAAAATCATCGATGTGCTTGATGTACTTCGATCCTCCGCCAATCATCGAAGCCAGGCCGCCAGTGGCGACCACAGTTGTGCTGCGCCCTAATTCCTTGAGCAAAAGCTCAAGGATGCCGTCCACGAGCGCAAGATAGCCATAGTAAAGGCCCGACTGCAGGCTTCCAACTGTGTTTGTGCCAATCATCTTCGCCGGCTTGCGAATGTCAACCCGGGGCAAGCGGGCCGTGCGCTCAAACAATGCGTCCGCGGAGATTCCGATTCCCGGGCAGATTACGCCTCCTTGATATTCGCCTTTTACAGTTACGCAATCAAAGGTTGTTGCTGTACCAAAATCAACGCAGATCGCCGGGCCGCCGTATTTTTCGAACGCCGCTACAGAATTGACGATGCGATCTGCACCAACTTCCGCCGGATTTTCATACAGCACCGGCATGCCGGTCTTAACTCCGGGCCCGATAAACAATGGCTTGGTATTGAAGTAACGCTCGCACACTTGCCGCAACGTCGAATCCAGCGGAGGAACTACCGACGAGATCACGATGCCATGAATTCCCTTTACCTGGAGGTTGTCCATGGCAAAAAGATTTCGGAAAAGCACACCATACTCGTCAACCGTCTGGGTAGCGATGGTAGCCACTCGCCAGTTCGCAACCAACAGCTCGTAGTGGCCCGAGGGCTCGCGTTCGGCATTCTTCCCAGCGTCTACCTTCGCTACCCTGGCGAACACTCCAAGCACCGTGTTTGTATTACCAACGTCGAGAACTAAAAGCATTTGATCGTTCGAAAAAAGACGGCCAAGTTGCAGATTTATTTCGGGGTGACCATACCGCTTAAAACCCGGCGCAGACCTTGCGCCGTTCGAACCTGTAGGAATCCACGCGAATCCAGGCCTTCGGTGATACCTTCCAAGCCGCCATTCTCATCCACATGAACGCGCACACCGCTCACCGAGGACGATCGCTCTGCGAAGCGCTGCAAAATAGAACTATGCGCGCCCGGCTGCTCCAATAAATTCCTGTATTCGCGATCAAGAGATTTTAGCAAAGCCGCACATAGTTGAAGCCGCGAATACTCCTTGCCTGAAGCCATCCGCATCGACGTGGCAATCGACTCTAGCTCAGGTGGAAAACTGGTCTGATGGACATTGATTCCGACTCCGACCACCACGTAACGCACCTGCGTCGCTTCCGAATTCATTTCTGTCAAAATTCCGCAGAATTTTTTGCGATCCAGCAGCAGATCATTCGGCCACTTCAGATCAGGCTTCAGTTCGGGATCGATCTCCTGAACGGCTGCGTGCACCGCCAATCCCGCAGCCAACGTGAGAACTAGAACATCGCTGGGCGGAAGTTTCGGGCGTAGCACAAGCGAGCAATAAATCCCGGCGGATCGCTCGGAGTGCCAGGAATGATCTCCCCGGCCTCGCCCCGCAGTTTGTTCTTCCGCCAGGAACACTGTCCCCTCAAGCGCCCCCAGGCTGGCAGCTTCGAGTGCCGCATTGTTCGTCGATCCAGTCTTGTAAAAATGATGAATGTTCTTGCCGAAGATCGTGCCTTTGACTAACGGCGCTACCAACTCGGGCAGAAGGAGGTCAGGCATTGATTTCAGGCTATACCCTGTAGCAGGATGCCCGGCAATCTCGACGCCGAGCTTTCGGAGTTGCTGTACAAGCCGCCACACCTCCGAGCGGCTTGCACCAATTTCCGAGGCCAGTTTGGTTCCGCTGATGACGACGGTTGCATGGTCGATGAGAACTCTTAAGATCTGCCCCAGATGAGCATCGCTTTGCCCGCTCGACGTCAGGCTTACCTTCGTTTGGTTACGCGAACGTGTTTGTCTTTTATGCTTAATGCGGAGATTATGCGGGATAAACCTGCAAAGGACAATGAATTGTGCGGCATTACGCCGGCAACGCGCGCATGCTCATGTCCACCGCCACGGCCGAGTGTGTAAGCGCTCCAACCGAAATAAAGCTCACACCGGTTTCGGCATACGCCCGCACATTTTGCAGCGTGATGCCACCCGAGACCTCAATCGGAACACGGCGGTCAGCCCGCGCACAGCGCTCGATTGCGCGCTTCACATCCTCCACCGACAAATTGTCGAGCAAGACGGCTTCTGCCCCGTGCTGCAAGGCCTCTTCCAGTTCTTGAAGACTTCTGACTTCGATTTCGATAACCTGCTCGCCACGCCGGTTGCGGTGCGCGCGTTCCAGCGCCGGAACAATCCCGCCTGCCAGAGCAACATGGTTTCCCTTGATCAGTATTCCGTCTGAAAGATCAAGGCGATGATTTTGGCCTCCGCCACAACGCACAGCGCTCTTATCAAGAATCCGCATTCCCGGCACGGTCTTGCGGGTATCGAGAATCCGGGCGTTGGTGCCGGAGACTGCGTCAACAAATTTCCGGGTCAGCGTTGCGATCCCACTTAGCCGCTGCATGAAGTTGAGAATTACTCGTTCGCAGGAAAGAATCACCCGCGCATTATGCCGGATCACCGCTATCGATTGTCCTTTGCGCAGGCGAACCCCATCAAAAATTTCGGGATGTGTAGTGACTTCGTAATGGGATGTAACCGCACCATCCAGGTCGGCATAAACGTCCAGAATGCGGCCAATCGCCCCGATTCCACATAGAATGCAATCCTCTTTTGCAATGATTGTCGCTGCAGCGCGCTGATTCGGATCGATGCAGGCGTAGCTGGTCGCGTCCCGCGTCGCCCGGTCTTCCTGCAACGCATTTTCGATAATGTTGGTAACTCGTCGGCTATTCCAGTCCATGGGTCAGTCGTTCGTCGTCGGCCGTTCGCAAAGCGTCGACACGAGGGTTGCGATCGGCTTCATCCGCAGCCCAGATCAGTCATTTTACTTTTTGTCTTATCTCGCAGGATGGTCGTTTCTTGCAATTGCCGGCGGAGTCCGTTCACGATTGGTTCAGGCGCCTTGGACAGAAAGCCCTGGTTCCCCAGTTGAAACGTCGCAACTTCGATACGCTTCTCCAATCCCTCTAACTCCTTCCTTAATCGTGCACACTCCGCGCCCATATCAATCTTGCGCTCGTAAACGACGTGTACATCGAACCGCGCCGTATGCCTGGCGCTGGGAAGCTTTGCCAAGGAGACTTCAACGAACTCCATTGCAGCGACATTGCCTAAACGTTCAATTGCGCCTTGATTCTGCTGTAACAAAGTCCGAATCTCCTGCTCCTGAGCGTACACCTGAATCGGAATACGCTGTTTGGGTTCAATTTTCAATTCCGCCCGCAAATTCCGCACGCTGACGATGAGATCTTGCAAGATTGCCATCTCCGTCTCTGCGGAGAGATCAACTTGCTGGCGGTCTGCTTCGGGAAATGCGGCCAGTGCAATCGATTCCACCGGCGGCTGATTGCCGTACATCGTCTGCCAAATTTCTTCTGTGATAAACGGCATGATGGGATGCAACAAGCGCAGCGCCGCTTCAAACATGCTCACCAAATTACCGCACGTCAGACGAGCGGTTTCAGCATCTGATCCATCCGCCAAACGGGGTTTTATCAGTTCCAGGTACCAATCGCAGAATTCGCCCCAGAAGAAATCGTAAATGCTGTTCGCCGCCTCATGGAACCGATAGGCCTGCAACGCCGCATTTACGTCTTCGGTCACGCGATTGAACCGCGACAGAATCCAGCGATCTTCAAGAGCGGCTGCTTTGAAAGCAGCAATGCCCACGTGGGGACGGACGCTCTCGGCGGTCTTGTTGGGCCGCAGGCCCGGCTCAATTCTGTCCAAGTTCATGAACATGAACCGCGCGGCATTCCAGATCTTGTTAGCGAATGCGCGGTAGCCTTCAGTTCGGCTTTCGTTAAATGCGATGTCGGTGCCGGGGGCGGCCATAGCGGCCAATGTGAAGCGCGTTGCATCCGTTCCAAAGCGCTGAATGATGTCCAACGGGTCCAGCACATTCCCTTTGGTCTTGGACATTTTCTGCCGCTCGGCGTCGCGGACAAGGGCATGAATGTAAACCTGCCGGAACGGTACACTGTCATCTTTCTTCTCAGCCCAGCCGCTCGCGTTCTTAATTACCGGATCCTGCTGATGACCCTGCATGAAGTGGCAGCCGAACATGATCATCCGCGCCACCCAGAAAAACAGAATTTCGTATGCGGTAATCAGCAGCGTTGTCGGATAGAAAACTTCCTGATCCCTGGTTTTTTCGGGCCAACCCAGAGTGGTGAATGGCAGTAACCCGGACGAAAACCAGGTATCGAGCACATCCGTGTCTTGCTTCAGTTCGGCCCCGCTGCATTTCGCGCATTTCGTTGGCGCGTCGCGCGCAACGATGATTTCGCCGCATGAGCAATGCCATGCGGGAATCCGGTGCCCCCACCACAGCTGGCGCGAGATACACCAATCATGGATGTTGCGCATCCAGTTCAAATAAATTGTCTTGTAATTTTCCGGAACAATCGTGATTTCGCCGTTCTCAACGACTTCTGCCGCCTTTTGTGCCAGGGGAGCGATTTTGATGAACCACTGCGTTGAGAGCCGCGGTTCAACTACGGTTCCGCAGCGATCGCACTTGCCGAGTGCAATCGTGTAGTCCTTTTCGCCGACCAGAAAGCCTTGCTCACGCAAATCTTCGATAACGCGTTTGCGAGCCTCAAAGCGATCCAGCCCAGTGTACGGCCCGGCGTTCTTGTTCATGCGGCCGTGCTCGTCGATGACTTCAATCTGCGGAAGGTTATGGCGAAGCCCGGCTTCAAAATCATTTGGATCATGCGCCGGCGTGACTTTCACCGCGCCCGTGCCAAATTCCGGCTGGGCCAAATCGTCGGTGATGATTGGAATGTCGCGATTCATCAACGGCAAAAACACATGCTTCCCGTGCAGATGCTGGTACCGCTCGTCTTTTCCGTTGACAGCAACTGCCGTGTCGCCCAGCATCGTCTCCGGCCGCGTAGTAGCCACGGTGATGAACTCGTCTGATCCGATCACCGGATATCGAATCTCGTACAGCTTTCCCGCAACTTCCTCGTGCTTCACCTCCAAATCAGAAATTGCCGTCTCGCATCGCGGGCACCAATTGACGATGTATTTCCCGCGATAAATCAATCCTTCTTCATACAAACGGACGAAGACTTCGCGAACCGCACGCGACAGGTTCTCGTCCATGGTGAAGTATTCGCGGCTCCAATCGACTGAAGCGCCCAAGCGCTTCATCTGATCGAGAATCGCACCGCCATATTCCTTTTTCCATTCCCAAACTCGTTCGACGAATGCCTCGCGCCCCATGTCGCGTCGCTTTTTGCCTTCTTTCGCAAGCTGGCGTTCGACCATCATTTGCGTGGCGATTCCGGCATGATCCGTGCCCGGAAGCCATAACGTGAGAAATCCTCGCATGCGATGCCAGCGCACAATGATGTCCATCTGCGTCTGGTTCAGCATGTGGCCC
>JAFAGX010000674.1 GCA_019237515.1 Acidobacteriaceae bacterium | reverse complement strand
ATTCCGCGCCCCACTGAGTACGTGAAAGTTGATCGCAGCCTCATTCACGAGAACAACGGAAAACTCAGCTTCCGCTTTATGGCGCCGCTGGAAGAAGCTGTTTATCAAGACCAGGTAAAGCTTTTGGCCATCGATCATCCTGCTTATGTCGACGTCTATCCTAACGAATATTTTGCCAGCAACCCGCCATAGCCCCAGTTCAAAGTGGTTTTCAGCAAAGATGCGAAGCCACCCGCCGGAGCCTGGGATGAGCACGGCCACAACTTGTTGCCGAGTCTCGCGGAGCATAAGTACGTTGGGGATTTCGATGTCTCGCCGTTTGCCGGCTTCACGAAACTGCACAGCCTCGAACTCGACTTAGGGGAGCCATATCGAGGCGGGCCGTTGTGGCTCTTGATGCACGGCGAAATCGAGTACTTCAGCGCGACCAGCATGTACGCAGCTGACCAGGCGGGATTGAAACCGGTTGCTCCTTATGTTGAAGCGTTTGGAGCAGATGGGAAATGGAAACACGTGATCGATGATCTCGGCTTTCCGGCGGGTGGTGCGCGCACGATGACCGCGGATCTCGCGGGAAAGTTGCCGGTTGGCACACAGCGCATACGAATCTGGACCAATTTGCAGATTTACTGGGATAACATCATGATCGATCGCACAGATCAGAATCAGTCGGCACGCTTATCGGAGATCCCACTCGCGGGCGCTGACCTCCGCTATCACGGATTCCCGTTCAAGATTGAAGGCCAGCCACCGGGAAATGTGAGCTACGTTTATGAAAAAGCCAGTGCGACCGGCCCGTACACTCGACCTGCAGGGGCTTATACGCGGTATGGCGACGTGCTGCCGCTGCTCACGAATTGGGATGACAAGCTTGCAGTCTTTGGCTCCGGCGATGAAGTCGCGCTGGACTTCGACCCCTCTCAATTGCCTTCACTTCCCGACGGATGGACGCGCGACTACTTCTTCGTGGCGCATGGCTACGAGAAAGACATGGACTTCTACGCATACGACTTCACCTCCGTCGATCCCTTGCCCTACAGTCGTATGGGCAACTATCCATACCCCGGCAAATCATTTCCTCTCGACGACTTCCATTTGAATTACCTTCTCGAATACAACAGTCGCTACATGTCAGGAAATGAGGCGCACGGGTATGCATTCAAGTATAAATATTGACTGATCACTCCAACTCCGTTCAGCATAAGAGCTACGAAATCGTTTTAGTATTGACAGTTCCGCCAGCCGCATAATCCAATACGCCAAATGGCTTCTTCGACTTCGACGGGCATTTCCTCTTCTTCTTCGCCGCGGCTGAAAAGGTCGCTCACGTTATGGGACCTGATTCTCTACGGCGTCATTGTGATTCAGCCGGTCGCCCCGATGTCGATCTTTGGAGTTCTGAGCGATCGCGGCCACGGGCATGTGGTCACTACAATTTTGATCGCCATGGTTGCGATGCTTTTCACCGCCATCAGCTATGGCCGGATGGCCCGGGCTTATCCCAGCGCCGGTTCAGCCTTTACCTATGTCGGGCAGGAGATCAACCCCGCGTTGGGCTATGTGACTGGATGGAGCATGGCGATGGACTACATGCTTAATCCGATTATTTGCACGATTTGGTGTAGCCAGCAGGCACACGTATTCGCTCCCGCAATCCCGTATGGTGTCTGGGCAGTGTTCTTCGCTGGTATTTTTACGTTCCTGAATGTGCAAGGTGTGAAAACGTCGGCCCGAGTGAATACGGGGCTTGCCACAGGAATGGGTATCGTGGTCGCCATCTTTTTTGTGGCGGCTGCGCGGTACGTTTTCGGCGCGCCCCATGATGGCGCAGCCTTCTTCTTTCATCCCTTTTACAATCCGGAGATGTTCAACGCCAAAGCGGTGCTGGGCGCAACCTCTGTTGCTGTGCTGACCTACATCGGGTTCGACGGAATTTCTACGCTCTCCGAGGAAGCCGAAGATCCGCGTCGCAATATTCTGCTCGCCACTGTGCTTACATGCCTGGTCATAGGCCTGCTCTCGGCGATGGAAGTCTACGCCGCGCAACTGGTATGGCCGGCGACCCAGCCGTATCCTAATATCGATACGGCATTCACTTATGTCGCGGGACGGGCCTGGCAGCCACTGTTTGTCGTTCTGGGTTTCACCCTGATTGTTGCGAACTTCGGTTCCGGCATGGGAGCTCAACTCGGTGCCGCACGTTTACTGTACGGGATGGGGAGAAGCCGTGCGCTGCCGAAATCGTTTTTCGGTGCTGTGGACCCTAAGCACCATATTCCGCGCAACAATGTCCTTTTTGTGGGTCTGCTCGCCTTGGGAGGCGCTTTCCTGCTGCCGGCAGTGGCGGGAGAAGCAACGGGCTTCGAATTGGGGGCAAATTTGCTCAACTTCGGGGCCTTCATTGCCTTCATGGGCGTCAATGCTGCCGCTTTTGTCCGCTATTTCCTTCGAGCGCAACATAAAACCCTTGGCAATCTTTTACCTCCAGTGCTGGGTTTCACCATTTGCTTGTTCTTGTGGTGGAACCTGAGTTTAAAAGCCCGAATTTTCGGTGCGATCTGGATGGCAATTGGAATCGCAGTGGGAGCCTGGAAGACCCGCGGCTTCCGTGGCAACCTGATCGATTTCGAGTTGCCGCCCGACGAAGCCTGAGCCCCTGAACTACTTCTTAAATAGATTTTCGAAAGCCTGGCGGGCGTCTACCGGCTTGGCTGCATGTGGCGTTGAAGTTTCTTTTTCCACCCGCACGCGCATCGAGTAAAACGTGCATTGATTGCGTTCGTCTTTGCGCGCGATTCGTTCCGGCACTGGCTGGCTACACTCGAAGCGAGTTGAGGTATCGAAATACGTGCATTGGCGGCAAGAGTGTAGCTCAAAGCCGCACTTTGGGCATTTTGCCGTTGGCTCGATTCCGGACGGTAGTAACGTTCCACATTGGGCACATCGCGAGACCGTATGCGTTCCTGGCATGTGTACCGGACGCGGACCAAAAGTATCTTTCTTGACCGGCTTGTCTGCCGAAGGTTTGTTCTTCTCCTCACCGCTGTCCTGGTATCCGCGTTGACGATATTTACGATCGGACACAAAGGCCCCCACTAGAGGGCACATTGTCTCGCTTACCGGCCGTTTCCGCAAGTTGAGGCGTTTTGCGGGCGTGAGCGCAACGGGAGCCCGCAGCCGGAATCCCGAGCGAAGTCGAGGGATCTGGTTGAACTATCCCGCTGTTTAGAAGTCATTCCGAAGGCCCGCTCTTTCACCGGCGGGCCGAGGAATCTGGCGTGGACGACTATGATGTCGCTGTACGCGAGAACCCTCGCTCCGCCTGAAACACGGCTCTGATCGGGATGACGCGGTCTTTAAATACTGACTGAGTCACTACCCTTTTGCGCGCAGTGAGCACAGCGGGACTCGCGTGAAATCTCGAGCGAGCCGTTTGGCGCTGTGAATTGTAATTCCCCCGTATCGAATGCTACCATCCGATTAGGTCGAAAGAGTGGAGGCCTGTTATGTCGGACAAAGACGGTAACAGTTTTGTTTGGTTCCTGGCGGGGTTGGGGCTAGGGGCGGTTGCTGGAATTCTATACGCGCCGCGTGCAGGTAGCGAGACCCGGGAAGCGTTGCGCTCCAAAGCCGAGGAGGGTCGTGATTTCATGCGAGAACGGGCGCGTCAAGCTCGGGAACAAGCCGGCGACTGGGCCGAGCGCGGACGTGACATCCTAAACCAGCAGAAGGAACAGTTCCGCTCCGCGTACGAGGCAGGCAAGCAAGCGTATCAGGAAGTAACAAGGCCCGAAAGCGGGGGATCACCAAACCAGTAGGCGACTCTTGCTGTCCAGCAGGCGGAGCACGCTATGGAACACTTGACAATTTTCATCGCCATCACTGCGGCTGCCGTTGTTATTCAGGCGGGAATTCTTATTGCTTTGTATCTCGCAGTGCGGCAGAGCGCCGCCCGCGTGGAAGCCTTGGCCACCGAGGTGCGCGGAAAGATTCTGCCTACGGCGGAGATGGCACAGGCCATGCTCGCGGATTTACGCCCCAGAGTAGAAACATTGGTGGCCAATGCGAGCGAGTCGAGCACGCTCGTTCGCAATCAATTGCAACGTTTGGACGCCACCGTCAGCGATGTGATTGATCGCGCACGACTGCAAGTCATCCGCGCGGACGAGCTTCTGGGACGCACCCTAGATCGAGTGGAGCAAACAACCGATCTGGTCCACAAGACAGTAGTATCGCCGGTACGTCAGGTCTCGGGCGTCTTCCAGGGTGTGGTGGCAGGAATGGAATTCTTCTTTACGGGAAAGCGACGCCAGCGCAGCACCGCGCCCGCGGCGCAGGACGAAATGTTTATCTGAGCGCCTCCGCCGCGCGTCTTTCCTTATGTGCGGTTATTGCGTGCGTAACACCATTTGTGTCCCGTTATCCAACTTTACATTATGTTTCTCGGATGTCAGTAACGTGTCGTGAGCCGGTCCCGAGCTCAGAGAAACTCCCGAAATTCCTGCAACGCCTTGCGCGGTAGGAGAAATCGGGCCGCTCGGCGCATTCTGAGGATATCCCCCTCCGCTGTCCATTCCTCCGCTGCTTCTGGGTGAAGTAGGCTGACCCATTCCCGCGGGTTGTTGCATGCCGCCACGGCCGCCACCAGTCGTCGGCGCGCTTTCGCCTCCCATCGGCGTGCCGCCCCCCGCATTATCGACGGTCGGATTCATATTGTTTGCAGGCTTGGCCAGGGCCTGTATGGTTGCCGGGAAGGGAACTTGTGAGCCGTTGCCCAAGTCCATTTTGTCGAAAGCAATTTCCAGGCGTGACGGCGCATCTTTCTCATGCGGATTCACGGAAACAATATGTCCGAGAATCTTCGACCCACGCGGAGCAACGACTTCGGTGCCTGACTTGAGGTCGTCCAGGGTTTTTGCCTCAACCACCTCACCGGGCTTCGCTTTCTTGGCATCAATCGTTTTGTTTAGCTGCGCACGGAGCTCAGTTCCTGGTGCGAAGCGAACCTGGGTCGGAGTTGTCTGAGCGGCTGCTTCATTCTGCTGTGTGCTCGGGCTCTGGGCGAACATCCATACTGAGAGCAGTGCGGTTGACAGTACAATCGAGAGAAGTTTTGGCATGATCTTTATCCTTCTGCATATAGCTGACGGCATGCAGAGCCAAAAGGTTTCTTCTACCAATACAAATTTTGGCGGTTTTTATGGAGTTGTCATACGATCCAGCCGCCGCCAACTACAACATCCCCGTCGTAGAACACGGCAGCTTGACCGGGAGTAATCGCGCGCTGTGGCTCGTCGAAGGTAACGAGGATTTCCTGGCCTGACTTTTCAATTGTGGCCATGGCCCCAGCATGCTTGTGACGAATCTTTACAGAAACGCGCATCGGCCCGGATAGTTCCTCTACCGAGATCAGGTTTACCCGGTGGGCGCGCAGCGTGCGCGAATACAGTTCTTGCTCATTTCCCACTACGACCTGTCGATCGTTTCCCTTGATCTGAATTACGTAAAGCGGCGATCCCGTGGCGATGCCCAAGCCCTTTCGCTGACCGACAGTGAAATTATGAATCCCGTTGTGCTCGCCAATGACATCACCATCGGTTGTGACCAGCTCGCCGGCGGTGTCAGGCAATCACTCGCCCTGCTCTGTCATGTAAGCGTCGAGGAACTGCTTGTAGTCGCCACCGGGCACGAAACATATCTCCTGCGAATCCGGCTTCTCGGCCAGGGCCAATCCGTACTGGCGTGCAAGCTCGCGGACTTCGGGCTTTGTCATGTGACCGAGGGGAAACAATGTTCGGCTGAGCTGTTCTTGAGTTAGCCCGAACAGAAAATAACTCTGGTCCTTGGACAGATCAGCGCCTCGCTTCAGCAACCACCGGCTTTGCTGGTTGTCAAACTCAACTCGTGCATAATGACCGGTTGCTACCGCCTCCGCTCCAATCTGACGGGCGACAATCAAAAGCTGATCGAACTTCAGATGGTTATTGCAAAGGCTGCAGGGGATAGGTGTTCGGCCGGAGAGATAATCCTTGACGAACGGTTGCACCACGTCCCGCTCGAACCGATCCTGGTGGTTTACCACGTAGTAGGGGATGCCCAGTGTTTCGGCGACACGGCGCGCATCGTAGACGTCATCCAGAGAACAGCAACGTCCATGAACCGCCTCGGGCATACCTGCGTGTCCTGCTAGCCGGCGCTGATTCCACAGCTGCATGGTGAGTCCGATGACGTCGCATCCTTTAGCGCGCAGCATGGCCGCGACAGTGGAGGAATCCACTCCACCCGACATGGCAACGGCGATGGTATTTGAATCCGGCATCTAGCAATTCGCAGTTAGCATCTAGACAGAGCGAATCTTATTTGGCCACTGAACGGGAAGCTCAGAATCGCGCAGAAGGACCAATGCAAAGTGCTAACTGCTAACTGCTTTTCTATTGTAAACCGGCGACAGATCGCGAAGTCGGGTGACCACTTGAGGGATCAGCTCGTTCGCAAACTCGGCTTCTTCCGTTGTGTTCTGCTTCCCCAAACTAAAGCGGATACTGGCACGCGCCCGGTCGGCAGGCAGGCCCATCGCAGTGAGCACATGCGAGGGCTCAATTGCACCTGAAGAACAGGCTGCGCCGGTAGAAACTGCCAGTCCCTTCAGATCGAGTGCAATCTGCAACGCCTCTCCCTCGACACCTTCGAAACAAATATTCGTTGTGTTAGGAACGCGAGGTGCATTAACCCCATTCACGCTGGTCGCTTCCACGTTCCTGAGAATTTCTCGTTCCATCCGATCGCGCGTTGCAGCCATCTGTGTCAGTTCGCCACGACCGAGAGCAGCTTTGGCGATCTCTGCTGCCCGCCCTAGCCCTACAATTCCCGGTACGTTCTCTGTTCCCGCCCGTCGTGAGCGCTCATGACTTCCACCCCAGAACAACGGCGTTAACGAAGTTCCTTTGCGGACGAAAAGCGCCCCCACTCCTTGCGGCGCGTGCATTTTGTGCCCGGAAATCGAAAGCAGGTCACAGCCGATCTCCTTGACGTCGATCGGAACCTTGCCTGCCGCCTGCACCGCGTCCGTATGAAAATAAACATCCGCTTCAGCCGCAATCTTACCGATCTCCTCAACCGATTGCAGGACTCCGGTTTCATTGTTTGCCATCATGATCGTGATGAGCTTCGTGTTCGGCCGAAGAGCCCGCCGGACATCGTCGAAATTAACGAGTCCTTGTCCGTCCACAGAAACGTACGTGACATCACAGCCCAAAGATCGAACATGTTTGCTGGAATTCAAGATCGCATGGTGTTCGATGGTCGAAGTAATGACGTGATCGCCGGGCTTGACCAGACCGAAAACAGCGAGATTGTCAGCTTCTGTACCGCCGCTCGTGAAGACGATTTCAGCAGCTTTACATGCAAGTAATGCGGCAACCGATTCGCGAGCGCGCTCTACCGCTGCCCGTGTTTCCTGCCCATGGTGATGAATGGACGAGGCATTCCCGAAGTGCTCCGAAAAGTAGGGGTGCATCGCTTCGAAAACTTCCGGCAAGAGGGGTGTAGTAGCGTTGTTATCGAAATAAACTCGGCGCATTAACACCTATTCTACGCCGTAGAATCTGCCGCGCGTCGGCACGCCGGTACATCCCGGGATTGAAATGCGTAGACTTTATGCAGTTACTCAGATCGTTTAAGGAACTATTACCACTTCGGCGGAAGCGCTCGGTTCCGGGATCGGCAGGTTGTCCTCGCGAAGTCCTTCCAAATGGAATTCAATAGCCTCTCGAATCAGTTGCTGAGTCTCTTCTTTCGTACTGCCTGTGGTAATTACACCGGGCAGGTCAGGAACGTAGGCACCCCAGCCTGTCTCCGACTTCTCATATACCACGACATATTTCATCGCTTTAAGCCCGCCTGCTTCAGCACACTCAAGGTACCGGGCGGCAAATCATCGTTCGGATGACCGGGAAGAGTTACACGTCCGGGTTTGTTCGAATGCTTATATTCGCGATGACTGCCCCTTGTCGCTTTTTAGATACCACCCGTCACGTTCGAGCAACTTGATGATATCGCGAACCTTCATCTGCTCCAAGTTACATTGGAGAGTGCGCCGAGGCTACTCGGATGTTCATTGGTGCGCTGATTTTGGATGTTCTTTTCCCGAAGCGGCAGCTTCCTCTTTCAGGTATGCTGAGCTCAAGGTGCCTTTCTGTTTTGCAATACCGATCAACGTGGGATAGAACTGCACGAATGTAGTGCCTACCGCACCATGCTGCTCATGGCAGGAGTAACAGACGGCTTCTTTGGGAACCATCTTTGCCGTATCTTTGTCGTCGAAACCAAAGAATGCCCACTTGCCGGGGAAGCGCGATTC
>JAFAGX010000618.1 GCA_019237515.1 Acidobacteriaceae bacterium | reverse complement strand
GTGGAACATGGTCAAACAGGCTTTTTGGTCGAATCCGCTGATGAAATGGCGAAAGCCATTGCGTTGGTGGAGCGCATCGATCCTTTAGTCTGCCGCCAAACTGCCATCGAGCGATTCTCAGCCGATCGCATGGTTTACGAGTACCTCACGCTTTACGAGCGGCTTCTGGAGCAGAACGAGGTCGCTCTCAATACTGCCCAGGAGAGATCGGATTGGCAGCCGGGCACATTTCACAACTTCTAAACAGCACGCTGGTCATTGTGGCTCACCCCGATGACGAATCAGTCGGAGCTGGTCTGCTACTTCAACGAATGCAAAACCCGTCTGTCGTGTTCTGTACTGATGGCGGGCCACTGGACTCATACTTTTGGAATTCATATGGCAGCCGGGAGAATTACGTCAGAGTGCGCCGGAAGGAGGCTGAGACCGCGACGAACATTGCAGGGGTGAAACGGACCGCATTTCTCGATTTTTCTGATCAGGAACTCTACAAAAACTTGCCCTGCGCTTTAAAAAGCCTGCAGGAACTTACCCTAAAAATCCAGCCTGACGCCCTTCTTACTCACGCCTATGAAGGCGGACATCCCGATCACGACTCCTGCGCCTTTCTTACGCAGCTTCTGGGATCCCGGCACAGGCTACCGGTTTGGGAGATGCCGCTTTATCACCGCACCGAGAAAGGTATACGTGGCCAAGCCTTCCTCGAACCAGCCAGCGAAGATATCCCAATCCGGGCAACTCCCTGTGAACTCGAAGCCAAGCAGCATATGGTTCGCGCCCACGTGTCGCAGGCCCAGGCGTTGCATTCATTCGATCTGAGCATTGAACACTTCAGGCAGCAAGCTCCTTACGACTTCTTGAGTCCTCCCGACACCGAAGTGATTAATTATGAAGCTTGGCAATGGCCAATGAGGGCAACGGAGCTGTGTACTGCCTTTGCTGCCCTGCTACGTGAGATCCAGCCCTGAATTCGTTCTGTTTCGGGTGGCGCATTTTGGCGCATGCTTATCAACCAGAAAACAGGTCATACTGCTCCCAATCACGTCGGTTCTACGGGTTTCTGACACGCCGTCGTTGCTTCGTGTGGGGAACTTACGATTGCTAAGGAGATCTCCATGATCGGACGCCTGTCACCAAATTTCAGCAATTGGAAAGAATTGTATGTCGGCGCGCTCTTTGAGAATGATCGTACAAAGATGGCAGCGCGCATAGCCGAAGCCCGGGCCGCCATCGTGTCTCGCGCCCGTGATCTCTTCCGCGACCCGGGGGATCATATCGAAGAGGGCCAGGCGCTGGATGACGCCCTATATGCGCTTGAGGCCCTTGCTCATTGCTACCCGCCGGCCCAGGAGAAACGCACAGCAGCTTAACTTGAGCGAGATGTCTTTCGTTGATTAATGCCAGGGATTACCCATCTTTGGCGTGCCCTGCAACGTTCATCTCAGCCTTCCCATCTAAGTTCGACGAAACTTAGGGAGGGCTGAGACTATGAAGCCAAGCTGCAGATTGTTGTTCACTGCTCTGTTCACAATCGGGCTCCTGTTGGGCATGCAAGCTGTTGCACAGGACCAAAACTCGCCAAATCAGAATGGCTCACAAGCAACTCCGCCGGCTGAGCAGCAGCCTAGTCAGGGGAGCATGGCGGGTCAAGAAAACCAGGACAATGCTCAGCAGCCAATCGTCGTGATTGATCCGGGCAAGATTTATAACCAGGATCCCACGAGTTGGGTCGGCAAAAAAGTGATCCTCCAGAACGTCATGGTCGAAGATGCGGACAAAGCGGGCAATTTTTGGGTAGGTTCAGACAAAAACCATCGCCTGCTGGTCGTGAAAAGTAAAGACAATCCTAACTTGTTGGCAAAGATATTTCACAAGGGAGACATTGTGACAGTCGACGGCACAATTCATCCCGCCGGAGATGTCGAAGCCCAGGAAACTGACGCATCCAACAGCAAAATGAAAAAGGCACGGCAGACATCAGGAGTGTTCTTGCTTGCGCACGACGTGAACATCGCTTCGTCGACCCAGCACAAATAGCTTTTTGGAATGGCCCGAGCACAACGCCTCCTTGGTGGACGAGTGGCAAAACCGTCAACCCGGAGGAGCTTGGTCGCGCAGTAAACCCTTGGCCGTTTCAGACATCCAATGTGCCAGTTTGCATTTCCACACCGGAGGTCAGAGTGGCCACTAGTCCACAGTTTCCGCCTGATATGCCGCGTCGGGGACCGCGCGAAGTACCCCGATTGCAGCTGCTGAAAAAAAAGGGTTTTCCTTGGACGTTGCTCGCCATCATCGTTGCCGCTGCCATGCTTGCCGCCATGATTTACTGGCTGCCGCAAACACCGAGGGCCAGTACTCCTCCGACCGGAGCGGATGTGCCGCAGCAGCCC
>JAFAGX010000477.1 GCA_019237515.1 Acidobacteriaceae bacterium | reverse complement strand
CCCGGGATGCGGCTTCCTCCGCAGCTCGGTAGTCCCCTTTTTCTAACGCAAGCTGTGCGGTCCGCGCTTCCCTGGCAACTTCGATGCCAGCCCCCCAACCGATTCCCTGCTGCGGCGGCGCCTGCTGCTGCGAAGCAGTCGATTTGCGTTTCTTCTGCGAGGGTTGTGTGGAGGAGTTATTGTTCTGGTTGATTTCGAAAGTCTGCGCAAAAGCTGACGCACCGCTCAGCAGCAAGAGAAAAAGCGATAGGGGACGTAAAACTTTCCCAGCCATAGTGCGGTGTCACGCCTGCGACCTCCTTGGTGTTCACCCGAAGCAGAGATCCAGACGCTTCCAAGCCTCTGATGCGCTCTGGTTTTAGCCGGTTGGATACAGAGTAGCGGCAGGTTTCAGGTCACAATGCTAAATCCGGCTTTTTTGCAACGATCCAGGGAGAACACACCTTAGAAAACCCTACAGTTGGATGACGAATCCAAGCACGTGCTCACAAAGTCTGGGGAGGCTTCCAGTGGAACGAAGTTATTTGCGACGCCCAATTCCGTTGAGTGTGATCGTGTTGCTGGCGCTGCTGGTGCACGGCCCGCTGCTGACGATGGAATTGCCCGTGAACCTTTCGTACGACGCAAATTTCCACATCTTTTTCGCTTCGCACTATGCTCACCATTGGTTTGATCCCTGGAATCCCAAATGGTTCGCAGGTTTTTCGCAGACTACCTATCCGCCGCTAGCTCACCAGTGGATCGCTGTGCTCTCCTACATTTGCGGATTGCCGCTCGCGTTCTGCTTCGTGCAGCTTATCGGCGTACTACTGTTGCCGGTCGGTGTGTATCGCTTTGCTCGCATCTGGGTCGATGAGAGAGCCAGCAGCTACGCAGCACTAATGAGCATTTTCATCGGAGCGCTCACGCTGCTCGTTTATTCCGCGGGGCAGCTTCCGACGACGCTTTCGCTTTCGCTCTACCTGTTGGCGGTGCCTTATTTCTACGATTGGTCGCGATCCGGTGATCTGCGAGCTTTTGTTAAAGGAATTGTTTTTGCCTTGACCGCGGCTGCTGTACATCATGTGACCCTGATCTTCATCGCGGTTTTGTTCGCCATCCCCACCATGTGGGTTGCAATTCTCGATCGTCGACAAGGCACGGCCGCAGCTGCCGTGATCACTCGCAGCGCCCTGTTCGCAATTTTGACGGGAATTTTCGTGGGTATGGTCCTTTTGCCCTATTGGCTCGCAATCATTCAGCACCCGATCGAGCAAATCCCAATCCCTCATGCCAGCCGTTCAAATCTGCTGCTGAATATCGATTACGCGCTGAATTATTTCATTCTCCCGTATGGCGCATTGCTGATTGCGCTGCCTTTCATGTTGTGGGTTGGATCCGAGAACCGGCGGCTTCGACCGTTGCTGCTTTTCTTCTGGATTACTTTCATTATTGGCTTGGGTGGAACCACTCCTGTTCCCAAGTGGATCTTCCGCCGCGCATTTGAAGTCCTAACGTTCGAGCGATTCACGCTTTCCGCTGCGGTGTTGGCCCTGCCAATTGTTGGATTGCTGGTGGAAATGCTCATCGACCGATATCACGCCAAAGCTGCGGCGGGAGTCGCCGTGCTTGCAGCAGCGTCCATGGCCGTAGCACTTGCATGGCTTACATGGAGCCCGTTCAAATCCACTGCTGAGCTGAATGTGGACTCCGTAATTAGCTTTCTCAACCGTGACGGCCATTACGATTACCGGTATCTCACGTTAGGGTTTGGGAACGCGTTGCCGAGGGTTTCTACATACAGTGTGGCGAACAGCGTCGACGGCGAGTACAACTCGGCACGTTTGCTGCCAGAATTCACACACTATGGCAGTGCCCAACTATCGAGCGCAAAATTCTTCGGCAGCCAGGGAATGGAATCCTTGCGTGCCATGTTGCGGCATGCGAACCACTATGGGCTGAAATTTATCTTCGTTCACGATCCTTTTTACGAACCCTTGCTAGCTTTTGCGGGCTGGCGCCAGGTGGAAAGCTACGACTCGGGTGCGATCAGTGTCTGGTCTAAAGATGATGTCCCTCCCGCGCGCCCGGTTCCGTCCGATGCTATGCCTTCGGCGTGGGAAGGCTTATTGTGGGGAACGCTCCCCTTTGGGTGCAGCATTCTGGCGATCCTGCTGGCCATTCTCGTACCTGACATTGCACGTGAGCGGGCGACTGAGCGAGTGCTTGGGTTCCCGGCGCCTGCCGAGGGTATGTTGTTCCGGGAGGTGCGTTAATGAAGTACGCTCTTCCAGTTCTGATTGCAGTTCTTACTGTGGGATTGGTTGGGATGGCATGGATGCAATCCGGCGGAATTGCGCGCGAGCAAATGCGCTCAGCGCAAACTCCCCAGGAAGCGGTGCGCCTGCTGATCAGCAACGTTCAGCTGCACAACTGGGAGGCTGCGTACGCCCGACTGGCGAACGCACCTGACGTTGACAAACGAGCCTTCATTCGTGATTTCGCCGGGAGTGATGGCAGCCTGCTCACGTACGCCAACCTCGAGAGCTTTGATGTGTGGGGACTCCACGCCACGGATCAGCAAGCCACCATGCGGGTAAAACTTCACTATTCCACCGCCCTGGGGCCGATCGACGACGTGCGCGATCTACAACTGC
>JAFAGX010000432.1 GCA_019237515.1 Acidobacteriaceae bacterium | reverse complement strand
CGAAGTTCACTAAGCCGGGTATTATTTCGGCCGACCCAGACGAAACCTTCAATATGACCTTCGCCAAAAATAACGCCGCCCTCGACGGCTTCAATCGTTGGACGATTAATGGAGTTGCATACCGAACCGCTGGCGCGATGCAGCTCGCTGCATTCCACCTGCACGAGGGCCGCCGCTATCGCGTCCACATGCGCAACGAGAGCGACGACCTTCATCCCATCCATCTGCACCGGCATGTCTTCGAATTGACCAACATCATGGGAAAACCGACAGCGGGGGTCATGAAAGACGTAGTTATGCTCAGCGGGTACCAGGAGCTCGCATTCGACTTCGTCGCCAACGATCCCGGCCTGACCCTCTTCCACTGTCACCAACAGTTACACATGGATTTTGGTTTTATGACCCTGTTCGATTACGTCTGAGGACTAACATCCAGCAACTGAGAACTGATTTTGGAATACAACTACTGACGAGGTCACTGGTTGCTTGGGGGGAAGTTTCACAAACCGTGCTCTATGCCTTTGTAGTCTCCCCTACCGCCCGCCACGCCTGATTAATTGCTTCGTCTGTATACGCGTAGGCTCCAGCATCAGAATTTGCAATCGAAATCCGGCCGAACGGTTGGCGGGCGATCTCGCACGGCGTCTCTCCCCCATTGAGCCAGAAATCATCCCATAGCGAGTTGTATTCGTACGCGTATCCGTGAGGCCATCGGTTCACAGTAATCGCCGTAATATCTTGCGCCGGATCAAATCCGCCCGATCCCAACGTCCGCGACAGTTGATCACGGATATTGTGTTCCATAGTGTCGAAACTTGTAGTAAACAGCTCAGTTCTCCCCGCCACATGCTGATCGCGCGCAGGAAGTCCTGGCTTGCAGGGTGTTTTCATCATGTGAATGACAATTGGCTGATCCGGCGCTTGCGAGCACTGATAGTCCCCTATGCTCACTGGTACGTCCAGTGTGAACGAAGTGTGATAACACCCTGGCGCGTAGACCGAACTGACTCCCAGCTTCTGAAATGCCTGCCAATTCCTGATCGCCACATTCGTGTACAACAACGGTACTTTCGCGGCCGAGTACAGGGCTTTCTTCTGTTTCTGCGGCAGTTCATCACAAATATAAGGAATCACCACGTGCCAGCAGGCCATGATGCAATGCGCCGCTCGCACCGTGTAAGTCTTCCCAAAGCGCGCGTATGTAATCTCCACCTCTTTGGCACTCGGGGGATCGCCATCATGCTTGACCCGAACCACCGTGCTATTCAGCCGAATTCGCATCGTCGATCCATTTTCATCCAGCTTCGCGTAGTTGGCTTTCGCCGTGACCACGTCCGTTGCCGAGTTACCGGGGATCGCATCAGGAATGAGTTTGCGCACCAGCAATCGCGCGATCGAAGCGTTTCCATCGGGGAAATGGAAAAAGAACTCTTCCGCTTCTTCGTTAGGAATCGCGTCGCGATTCATCCCCTTCCCCGGCTTCGGGTCCAGTTTCATTCCCGCAAATCCGGGATAATCCATGCCCCACGCGTCCTGCGCCGATACTGCATCAATGCCCACTCCAAACGTGTCATGGGGGCCCGTCTGCAGGATCTTGACCACCTGTCCATCTACACGCACCACATCCGTCAGAAATTTCGCATAGCTCATTCGCGCCAGCCGCGCTTTTTTCTCATCCGAACTAAGTCCCGGCAAATAGTCCTTTAGCTTGTCATGAAACAGCCGATCATAATCGCGCTTAGCTTTTTCTGAAATCGGGGCATCGGCCAAGAATTTCTTCCATCGCTCCACGGTCGGCAGTGCTCTCTCCGATGTCTCTCCGCCGCCAACGCGCTCCGGGTTCACGACCAACTTGTCGGATCCGAAAGTTTCTTTATCGAAGAACACCATCGGCGCGAGCCCGAACGAGCGGTAAAGCCCTTTCGCCACATACTTCGGATACGCCGCTACGTCGATCCCCAATTCCTGAATCATGCCCTTCGCGACCGCGCTGTACGGGGCCGGGCTCTCGATTGAGTAGGTTCCCCCGAAGCCCAGCATCTTGCGATTCGCGATCGTAAATTCGTTGCGCTTGGCGTGGCCGCCAAAATCATCGTGGTTCTCAAGAATCAGGGTTCGGGCGTTGTTCCCGGCAGTTTTTCGGAAAAAGTGAGCTGCAGCAAGGCCGCTGATCCCGCCGCCAACAATGACGAGATCGTAGCTTTCGCCCGTCGGGATAGGACTTCCCGCATGCTGCCAAAATGTTCCATCCCGCAAACTGTGCGCGGTTTCGAAGCTGCCGGGATGACTGCCCCGCAGCCCAGTCAAGGCCGGCGGATAGTAAGAAGGAGATTGCTCCGCTGCTCCTCCTTGCTCGCAGCCTAGAAATAGTGTGGAAGGAAGCGCGGCGGCGCCGATCGTCAGCGCCACGCCATTGAGGAAATCTCGCCGCGTGATGCGGCGATCCATGCCTAATTGTTTGTCTTTGCGGTCATGCACTCGGGCCCCTAACTCAACCTAACCGGCTGCTTCTTTTCGCGAAGAGTTCCTGCACTCGAACTTTCATATGGGCGTCGCACCCAAATGTTACTGTTCTTACTGCAGGCTTTGAAAGGGCCCAGCCTTAGCCGGGCCGAAATCCGTTCCAATGAAACCGGGGCTTTAGCCCCTGAGGTGAACTGCTTATCAGAGCGTTCTACCCTTGGCCTTCCGACTTCTTCACCGCCAACTCCGCCCCCTGGAATCCGATCTTGCTATGGGTTCCATCGCAGAACGGTTTGTTCACCGATCCGCCGCAGCGGCATAGAGAAAAAGCCGGTTTCCCGGTTAGGTCATATTTATTCCCGTTCGCATCCACAAGTTCCACCGTCCCTTCGGGCGCTTCCACCCGGTAGGGACCATTTGGTCTTACCGTGATCTTCACCGCTGCCATCCGGCCCTCCTTGAATATGAACTTAAGAAGATATCAGTTCGGAGGCGGAAAGTTCCAGGACACCATCCCGAAAGATCTACAATTTATAAGAAATCCCATTCTTTTGTTGGCGCCCAGGGCCCGAAGCCGTATTACTGCCACGGATGGGCAGTTTACAATTGGGAGCCATGAAAATTTCTCGTCCGCTTGGCTTGACGTTGGTTCTTGCTGCTGTAGCAACCACCAATCCTCTAACCTCTTCTCTATACGCGGCAAACGCGGAGCAGCAAGCGGTCTTGGCGCCAATAGCGGCATTATTCGATGGGATGGCAAAACGCGACGCGGAGGCGATCAGAAAACCTCTCCTGACTGGCGGCACCATGGTACTCATGCGGGACGGCAAGGCGACTCAGATGACCTTTGACGCGTTCGCCGATCAGGTCGGAAAGCCGGGAGCGACGCACATTGAGGAGCGCATTCACGATCCGCTGGTGCGGATCGATCACGATTTGGCAGTGGTGTGGGCTCGATTCGAGTTCCTGGTCGACGGCAAGGTTGACCACTGCGGTACGGACTTGTTCAACCTTGTTCGCACTGATGGTAAGTGGCTTATCGCGAGCGTCGCCGACACCGGGCGGAAAGATTGTCCTGCTCGCTAAAGAACTTGAGAGACTACGCCGCCGCCAGCTCTGCCTCGACAGTCCGCTGATACAGCCGTATGTATTCATCAATCATGCGCTTTGCCGTGAAACAGGCTCGGGCTCGCGGAAAAGCGCGAGCCGCGTAGCCGCGGCAGAGATCGCGCCGATCGTGCAACTGCCGGATTACATCGGCCAGGCTTTCCGCATCGTTAGCGCGGAAATAAATTGCCGCATCTCCCCACAGCTCCCGAAAAGAAGGAATGTCATTGGCCACAATAGCGCAGCGCG
>JAFAGX010000556.1 GCA_019237515.1 Acidobacteriaceae bacterium | reverse complement strand
ACTTTCTTGGATACGCTGGTTGCGATACGGGAGAACTCACGAGAAAACTGATCGACAACTGCCGTGCTTCGCTTGTGGTTTGCAGCTTCAAAGGTACGGCGGGTCAAGTAAGAAATGAGAAATGCGACGGCTGCCACACACATCACGATAGTGAGCGCAAATAGCAGAAGCAGTTTGCGGCGAAATTTCATGGTTTGGCGGGCGCCAGCCAGAGATCCGGCAGACGCCACATCCCGTCGGGAGTATTCTCCCAGTCCATCACAGTTTTAGACACCACCCACGCCGCTCTCAGGTGTACCAATGGAACCACGCGTTGCGACTGCAACAGCGCATTTTCCGCATGGTAAATATCGTCAGATGTCGTGCCCAGGAATCTTGGAGCAGACAGTTGCAGCGTTTTAGCAAGTTGGTTCAGAGCCACCTGTGGGTCAAGCGATGCCAAAGGGACACGCACCAGGCGGATATCGGGAGTGGCCTGATTCGAGATCTGCAGACGTAGTCCGGCATCGTTCGCGTTCAGAACAATCCTATCGGCGATCACGCGCGCAAGGGCGTCGTTGGTATCAAAGCCAAGCGTCCAAGCATGCGCTACTGGAACTTCCGCACGCAATTGCTGTGCTCTTGCCATATCAGCGATGTGCGGAAACAAGAACGCGTATCCGGTCAACCAATCCGGCAACAGTCCGGCGGCGGGATCACCCCCATTTTGCAGAACCACTCGGTTCAACTGGTCGCGATCGATGCTCAGGCTCAGTGCCTTGCGTTGTTTTGCTTCGTCAGGTGACTGGACCTCACGCGTGAAGAGTAGCGCCACCAGTTCGATCGGTTTTGATGTGCGCAGCTCCCGGGATTCGCTGGCGTGGTGAGCCTGTTCGGGGGGAATTTCGATCAGCTGAGATTGGCCGAGTTGGTAGGCAATAGTCTCGTCATGTAGATTTTTTCGCATTTCAATTTCGATCGAATCGAGAAACGGCCGCCCATCCCAGTAATCGTCTCGGGCCGTGAGAACCAGCTTCTTTCCCGGATCCCATGCACTCGCAGTAAAAGCACCGGTGCCAATGAGATTTCCAGATGCGCTTCTCGCAATGCTGTTGTGGGCGAGCGCCAAATCGGACGGCAGGTTGGAAGTTGCGTCGGCCTGAATAACAATCGCGGTCTCCTGTGGCGAAATCTTCCAAGTTGGATTCGCTCTCGCGAGTGACGCGGCCACAAGCTCCGGGGTCATGAGACTGCCGTCAGAAAATCTTACGCCAGGGCGTAAAGCGAATTGCCAGCCTTGGCTGGCCGGCTCGGACTGCCATGACAGCGCCAGTCCCGGTTCTAGTTGACCATGGCGGTTGACCCTAACCAGCGTATCGAAGACGAGGCCGAGGAGATTGCGGCGAGCGAGTGTCTCGGGCTGGCTTGCGTCCGCGGGATCAAGGGAGGTGATTGCCGCTTGCATTTGAACGCGCAGAGTTCCGCCATAGTGCGGACGGATGGCCGCACTCGCCACCGTAGCAAGCAAAATGCTACTGATGGCAATCGATGGATAGCGTGAATGCTTCATATTTGCCAGTGTCAGAATTCTTCGCAACCGCCATCACTCTCGTTTCGTCTTCCGACCAAAGAGCTGTAATGTGCCCCTGGAATTCCGCTGATAGACCGATAGCAGCGGGTTCGCGATCCAAAATCTCAAATGCCTTCACCTGGTCGCTGACAGCGTCATCCCTCGATGTGGCGAGGATTTGCCAGCCGGTTCCGCAGCCACTGCGTACGCTGGCAATGTCACTGCCCCATGCCAATTGCGGCAGAACCTGATCGGTGATCCCATCTAACAAGTGAACCCGACCGTCAACTCCTGTGAAGATCCAAAGTGTGTATTGGTCCCGCGGCAAAGGCGCAGCAGAATAAAATGCGGGAGCGCTAGCTTGCTTTTGAATTCCCGGTGAAAGTGCACCGGTAAAGAAGTTTCTAGTGCTGGAGAAAAATGCCCTCGGATCGCCCGGATTGCCGGTCAATGGCCAAGGATCGTCCGAGTCGTCGCAAGTCACGGTTAGAGGCGCGGCTGTGCTGCTCCGGCAATAAACTCCCGGCAAGTACGCATCGAACAAGTGATCCTTCCGCAGGATTAATCGGCCTCGCAGATCGCGCGGCCAAGGACGAACATGAATCAATGCAAGGGATTGCTCCAGTTGCCAATTTCCATTCTGCATGCGATACAAGGCGATCTGTTCGGGCTCGAGTACGACCATGTGAGGCGGATTGCCATTGATCACGGCGACATCGAGAATGCGCTGCTCGCCGCTCCAGATGAGGGATGTGCGGATGCTTAGTGGGGCCGATGGGCTCCGCGAAGTACCTTCGCCTCCTCCAGGCACCGAAAGCATAATCACCACGGGTTCGCTGGTTCCCTGATGAATTTCAGCGACCCACAAATAATCTTTCAGATTTTCGGAGAGCGAGACTTGTACTGTCGACGCAGCTTGTTCGGCTGTGGAAGCCTGTACCCCGTAAGCTGCAAGTTCAGTGACAAGCTTGCGACGAATATCCTCGACCTCGGGAGTAGTAAGAGAGGAACGGTTTAGAACCGTCACGGCCACAGCACCCGGACCGGTCATACCCGCGATTCTCTGGGCCAATTGACCGACCGGCACCTGCCAATCTGCTGCGAAGGCGCCGGCTGTCTGAAGAAGAACGCAACCCAGACAAATCGCCCATGTAACCCCAACCGAAACTCGCATCACGTGATTGCGCGGATTATAAACCGAATTATGATTGATGCTTGCCATGGCACGTTCACTAATTCAGTTCGCAGTTGCCGGTTCTCTGTTCTCAGTTATTTGGGCTCAGCTTGGTCAGCCTGGCTGCCGCGGTTCGCCATATTCATGCTGTGAAGCACGTCATTAGCAAAAAAGAATTTGCCGTCGGCCGGGACCATCATGATCTGAAGTTTGTCAGAGAGGCGCTCCGCGACGATTTTGTTGATCAGCAAAGGATTCTGTTTGAGGATGACGCCTTCCTTTTCCATGCGCTCGGCATCGGCGGCTGCGGTTAAGCGAATACGGTCGGCTTCAGCGGTGGCCAGCAGCTTGCGGCGCTCGGTCTCGGCTTTGCTGTCGATGACCTTGGCTTCCGCTTCGGCTTCGGCGTTCTTCACGGTAGCTTCTTTGCGAGCTTCGGCTTCGAGTTTTGATTGCTCGATTTGCTTTTGCTTCAGGGGCAGTGTGTACTGCATGGCGTCCGCTTCAGCCTTCGCCTGCAATACACGAACTTTGGCTTGGCCTTCGGCCTGCTTCACTTGCTGGGCCTTTACGGCCTCGGCCTCAAGTTCGGAGATTCTCACTTGCTTGGCCTGAATTTCGGTTTGGACGCCCATTTGATCATTCTCTTGTTCCTTGAGCAGAAGATCTTCCAGACCCTTGGCGTACTCCGGCGGAAGCTGAATGTCACGCAACATGACTTCCTTTACGAGGATGCCGTCGGCGGCGAGTTTCTGAGTGATACTTTCGGACGCTTTCCTGCGAATCTCTTCGCGTTTAGTAGCGAAAACATCGCGCACCGTGTAGTTCGGCACGAGTTCACGCCAGGCGCTCGCGACAACCGGAGGCACGATTTCTTTTTCCACCGGCAACGGCAAGTTACTTTGAATGTAGCTGAGCCGCTTGGGATCGAGCCGATAGCGAACAGTGATAGCCAGCCCGAGCGTGAGCCCTTCCTTTGCCTGGACGTTCAGCGGTTCGAACTTCTTTGCCGGCCCGCTGCTGCCATCCTCGGTGGCGCCTGTGGTGTACAGCTGATCGCGCGTGTCAAACAAGTCGATATTCTGGGCAAAGGGAATTGCGAGATGTGCGCCCGGATCAAGTGTGCCAACCGGAGCGCCCTGAATTTGACTGATGAGGACACCCGCCATGCCGCTGGGAACCACAACAATTCCCACGGCCAGCAGGATTGGTCCCCACGCGAGCAGGACCAGCGCCAACGAGGTCCGCCAGCGGACCGGCGGAGCAGACGGCGGTTCCGGCGTCCCTGCTGCTAGAGCCAGTCTGTGTTGCCATTCGCGGCGCAGGTCATAAATCAAGATGCCAGCCGCCGCAGCGATCATCGCGACTCCACAAGTTAACAGAATGTGTTTGAGAGCAAGCATAAATGCCTCCTTAATATGTCAGTTCTTTTGCTCCGACCTGGCTCTCGCCGCCTGCCGGGCAAAGATGGGACAGAAAACTTTTCCAAAAATCAGCTCTTCCATCAGGACACCGGTCGCAAGCGAGATGGTCATTCCCGCGAGGACGACCGCAAAATTCATTAGCGATTCCATTGGTTCCTCCAATCCTTGCAGTGAACCAAAGGGCAGGCGGACGGCCAAAACTACGCGACTGAAGCAGTGGGACTTACGAGCTTCGGCTGATTACGTATTGTGTCCCGGCGAACACGGTGTGTATGGGGTGACACGCGCGGCATTGGCCGTTCAGGCGTAAATCCCGCCGATTCAATGCCTCGATTCTGGCGAATCGCATGCCATCAACCTTGCCAGCTGCAAATGCAGCAGGAGGTGAGAACATGAAAAACTTCAATTGCTTTGGATCAGGAAAACTGGCGCCATTCAAGCGGCCAGTGAGAATCGCGGCGATCTCTGGTCTGCTCGTGGGCACTGTGCTCACGATCGGATGCACGAGTAACGAGAACAAACGCGCCGCCAGCTCCAACGAAACGTCAACGATACCGGTGGCGGCGAGTCAGCCGGTTATGCCTACTCCAGCTTCTTCACTTACGCCGGCACCCGCTCCAGCGACGAAGAAAGTCGTGAAGAAACGGCCGGCGACGGTGAAGTACAACGATGAAACGTACGGAGTGTCGTTCCGCTATCCGTGGCAGTACTCGGTGAAGCGCGGAGAAGCGATCGACTCCCAGTCAATTCCGATGGACTTCGTTCAGCAGGGTGGCGAGGCAGCAGTCTCGATCGACATGCCGAAGAGCTACTTCCCGGAGACGGACCTTGCCTCGGCATTCTTTCGGGTCAGTGTGAATAAGAACTTGAGTGAAGCAGAGTGCGAGCAGTTCTCTGCGCCACAAGGTTCGGACAAAGATGCCATTCAGCCTTCCAAGCTGAGCCTCGGCGGACTGGAACTCCAGGAAGTAGAGGACATTGCCGGCGACGACTCGAAGCAGGATGATACGAAGTACTATCACCTGTTCCAGAACGGCGCTTGCTACGAGTTCGCTCTGGGGCTTTCGACCGAAGACAAAGCCGACGATGACACCATGCCAGTGAATCGGGAAAAGGTCTTCCGGCGTCTGGAAACGATCCTGGCGACTGTGAAGGTCAATCCCGAAGCCGCACCCCAAGTGGCGACTGGTTCTTCGGCGACTCCGACCTCACAGGAGGAAGCAGTCAAGTAGCAATGATTCAGGGCCATGCCGAGAAGCGTGGCCCTGTTTTATTTCTGATCTGGTGGGGGCGAATTAATTCTAATCCAGTGGTTTCGGACCCGAGGTCTCACTTTTTTTCCGTTTACCTCAAAAACGATCAGGTTCGTCTCTTGCAACAGCATGTGGCAATCGATGCAATTGCCCGCAATCTCCTGCCCGCGTTTTGAAAACATGCCGCAGCTCTGGACAGTATGACAAGTTAAGCAACGTCGCGAAAACTCTGCCAAGTCGTGCTGCGACCGGTGCACGTCATGGCACGTGATGCATGTCATCGTAGACGATTCGAAGCAGCGGCTTTTTCTTAGCAGTTCAACTTGGCTGCCGTGGACATCAATCGGCACATTCGGATCGGGACTGGGCAAGTCAATGTACCTGTCAAGCTGCTCTCCCGGCTTATACGAAAACCAGGGTTGCACTGCCACTCCGTGGCCAGCGTGGCACCATGCGCAGAGATCCATTTGGCGGTCACGAGAGAAATGCACAGGATTCAAAATCGAGGAATTCGCATCCGCAGCAGTTTTCGAACTGTGATGCTGAACATGTGATTTTCCCGGGCCGTGGCACTTCTCACAGGTAATGCCAACCACAAAACCGGTCATGCTGTAACGGTTGGGAGGTGGGGGAAGCGCCTCAAAATATGTCCCGTGACATTCCAGGCAGCGCGGAATAATCGGACGCTCGAAATTGGCAACCCCGTCACGATACCCTGGGCTGTTCACCCATCCAACGTTGATCCAGTAGGATACGGGCAGTTGAAAGAGCTTGTCACCTTTCCAATAGAGATATGTCTGTCCTTTATTTCCGGACCCAATTACTAACCCGAATTCCTCTGTTCGCGAGTTCGTATAAGGAGGAGTTCCTTCGACGGCGGTCTGAAAAAACTCAGCTCCTTTCTCATCCATACGAAAAAACAGATCCGGGTTCGAGGTCTTCAGTACATTGCCATCGGGCGTGAATTTGCCAAGGATCGAGCTTTGATCTGGTGGCCGCGAGGTTAAGAAGTGGGCCGTGCCATGGTAGCTCTGAACTTTGTCGCTATGGCAAGACTCGCAAGCCTTGTCTCCCACGTAGCCCTCACGCATTGCAGATGGCTTGTTAGCTTGGGAGTCGGCATCGAGGTTTGACTTGGACCGAGCTTCAACAACAGGAACACGGGTTTGAGCCGACAACCGTACAGCTGTGGCGCATAGCATCAGCATCAGTGCCCTGCGCAGGCTCACCTCCCTTTACCCTGGCCTTCGGTGATGGTGATATAGCGGTCGATTGGCAGTTCCGTGAATCGCTCCAGGGCTTTGCTCGGCGCCGGCCATTTGATTTCGACCCAATCAATTTTCGTGCGATTACCTAAACCAAGCACTACGCGCGGGTCATGCGAGGACAGGAAACTTCCGCCACCGACCTTCATCCGGCTTCTTCTCAAATCGGCCGCCTGATAGGTGATGCGTGCTCCGACAGCATCGCGGTTTGCTGTGGTTCCTACCAGACTGAGACCGAGCCAGTGATTCTGGGAGCCTACTCGATTGTGAAGGAGAATCGGAGCACCGTCATTCGTCGAGATCAGCACATCAGCGCCGCCGTCGTTATCGAAATCGCCAATCGCCAAGCCGCGGGCGGAAAGCGGACGGGTAAAAATTGGCCCGCTCTGTGCGCTTACATTCTGAAAACTATTGCCGGTACCTCGAAACAGAAGCGGTGGCTCATCATAGGTCACATCTTTGTGATAGACCTGAATCAAATCGTCGGGGTTTCCATTCGAGAGAAATAGGTCAAGGTTGCCGTCATTGTCGTAGTCGAAGAACTTTAATCCCCAACCGCTCATCAAGCGTGTGGCCGACGCGATGCCGGTCGGGCCGGCTACATCGTCAAAGGTTTCGTCGTGATTGTTTTGATAAA
>JAFAGX010000520.1 GCA_019237515.1 Acidobacteriaceae bacterium | reverse complement strand
TTTCCGGCCTGGCATCCCAGGCGGCGGCGAACCAGCAGGAAGATACTCCTCTGCTGATGAAGGCCGCTGAGCACATGGCGATTCGGTTCGCGATGGAGCGATTCCAGAAGGGCGATATCAAGGTCAACGCTGTCCACCAGATGCTGGAGCACATGAGCCGGCAAATGGATAGCTTGAGACGCATCCTGAGGATTCAGGAAGACAAGATGAGCAAGGCCGGCATTTTGGTGGAATCACATGCCGACATTTTGGATCGCATGTTTTGGGCGGAGGTTCCTGAGGAAGGCAAGAAAAGTGTGCTGCTCTCGGCCGAAGCGGCCTGCGTCCCATCTCGGAACATACGCCAATATCTGGAAGTTTTGTTGGAACGGAATGACAAGCAAACTGCAACGGACATCTTGAGTAATTATTGTGGTTGCCTGAAGAGCCGCGACGTCGAACCTCGCCGCAAGACCGCAATCGGGCTCAGCCAATTGGCCGATCTGTTTGCAATTCCTGGTATCAACCTGATCGGTTCTACGATCCATCAAACAGCCGAGGCCCTCGTCAAGGAAACTGACAGCGAGGCCGAAAGCCTGTTGAGCGCCGCATTCGTCCGGCTGAGCTCGGAAGCAAACAATCGCAAGAATTTCGCGGCTTTGAAGGATGTCTGCATCGCATTGGACAACCTGGCTAAACAGAGGCCGGCAACAGCACAGGACTTGCGCCCGAGAATCGGAGTGGAAAATCGTATCCCCGAGTTCATCGAAGAAGCCCTCCCCAGCCAACAGATTTCCCAGGACTTAGTGACTGTGCTGCGCCTGACGTCTCCTGCGTCAATTGAGCATTTGGCAGACCGCTTCTTCCGCTGCATGCGGCGCGACGAATGCGATCACATGGTGGAATTGGTTACTGCGCTCGGCAGTGAGGCCACGCAACAGATGCGCGAGATGTTACGCACCGGCCAGCCCCGGATTGCGGTCGCGGTGATTGGCTTGCTAAGCCGGCTCGACGTGCCCACGTTACTCGAACTGCTCCCGGTTCGCTTGAAAGAATTGAACCGTTTTTATCATGACCTTGTAGTGCGGCAAATTGCTTATGGCGCCGCCCACGACCGGGGAAGAACATTGCTGGAAGTTCTTGAGCTTCTTGATCCCGCCGTGCTGCCTCAAGCCATCGACGAGATTGGAATGAGCGGAGATCGCACCACCGTGCCTCCACTCATGGTCATGGCAGAAGCAGGTGAAACCCCGGGCCGTTCTCCCCTGGTTCAGGTCAAAGCGGTTGAGTCACTGGGAAGGCTGCGCGAGCCGGAATCGGTACCAGTTCTGCGGAATTTACTCGAAGCCAAGAAAATGTGGAAGTGGGTACATCACCGCGAACTGCGCATAGCGGCTGCGCAAGCTTTGGCGAAGATCGATCCGCGTTACGCGAGCCAGATCATGGCGGAAAGCGGCTTGTCGCCGGGGGAACTGGCCATTGCGCCGTTGGATGCCGCGCCGGCGTGCCCATGGGTTCGCCAGCGGCGCTATGAACGCATTGTGCTGCGTAAGGCACTAGCTGCAACTATCAGCAGCTCTTGGGGAAAATCCAACCTGCTAGTCCGCGAAATGAGCCTGGGCGGCGGGATGGCCACCAAAGAAGACAATTTACGCGTAGGGTCAGAAGCGAACATCGACATTTCTTTGGGAGTCCGCCACGTCCGCGGCCAAGTCCTACTGCGCCGCGCGCGGGTGAACGAAATCGGCTTTGAATTGGTTAATACAGATCTTGAAAGCCGTTATCGGTTACGAACCCTGCTGATGGAGACGATTGACCGCGCGCCGGAAGTAAAGGAAGGCGACTGGAAAGGCGAGCGAAAGCCGTAACCCTGTGAAGCCGCACGGAATCTAGTAGACACTGAGCGGCGTGTAACGCCGCTCAGTCGTGATAGAGCTTACCTATTTAACCTTAGCGAAGATGATCACCAGGGTGTAAAGCCCCAAGGATTCGATCAGCGCCAAGCCGAGAATCAACGCGAGCGTGATGCCAGCTCGAGCCGCCGGATTGCGTGCCAGTCCTTCCGCGGCCGCCGCGGTGGCTCTCCCTTGGGCGAGAGCGCAGATTCCCGAAGCAAAGGCCATTGAGAATCCCGAAGCAATGGCTACCCAATTTACTGCGTTTGCCGCTTCCCCGCCCTGTGCAAACATAGGAACAGCAAAACAAAGTACCGCCAACGCCATAAAGCAGTAACTCAGAAAACGAAGCATGTGGTTCTCTCCTGTTACGAATTTCCCGTCAGTGGGTGGTTGACGTCATCCCGTGCAGACGCCCTCACGCTGCCGGAAGCCAGCATGTGATAGCTGGTAGCTGGTAGTTAGAAAAGCTCACGACTAACCACTAGCTCCTAGCTAAGCTTAGTGTTCCTCCGCGACCGCACCTTGCAAATACACCATCGTCAGAAGGAGAAAGATATACGTCTGCAACAAGGAAACGCCGATGTGCAGGACAAGAAATGCGACCGGAATAATTATGGGAATTAAGGAAAAAAATACCAATGTGACCATGTCGCCGGCGAACATGTTCGCAAATAAACGAACAGTGAGTGATAGCACGCGAGCCAGATGGCTAATGATCTCGATCGGGAACATGAGCCAGGCGAGCCACCAAAACGGACCCGCGAAATGCTTCACATATCCAATACCCGCGTGTTTGAATCCCTGAGCTTGGTAGTAGAAGAACGCGCAGACAGCACAACCGAGAGGAACGACGGGAACGGCCGTGGGGGACTCAAATCCCGGTATGACACCGATCAGGTTACAACACAGAATGAAGAAGCCAAGGCTCGTCAGAAAAGGTGCATACTGTGCGCTATGGTGGCCAATGATCTCCTCGCTTTGGCTCACAACGAAACCGTGCGCGCCTTCAAACACGTGCTGCAAACCTCCGGGATTGTCAACTGATAGCCGTGAGCGAACGAGAAGGAAAACGAGAACGAGGAACCCAAAAACCAGCGTCTCCATGGCAAACGCATTTGTCATTGGGGCTTGAGGGTATTGCGGTTCTACATGGAGGGCGCGCAGCAGACCCGTAACCGGACCGGCGAAAGCGTGATTCAATAACGCTGTAAACCAGAGTTGTTCGGGCATTTTTTTCTCAGCTAAATTCCGGGAACGTGTCCTCAGATCCCGCGGCTAAAGGCGGTATAAACCTCGTACACGGCTTCGCAGGCAATTCCCGCAACGGGCAAAAACAAGCCCGCAAATAAGCCATGGAGGCTCGCGGGAGAAACACTGAATATAGCATAGGCAGCCACGCCCATCAAAAAGTAGCGGAGCAGAAAACGCATTACCACACCTGCGCTGGACTGTGTTTTGGCCGTACGCGTCACGCGATCGGCGACAGCAACTATCACACGCTCGAGCCAATAGAAATTAAGGTATGCGATTCCACATCCTACAGCAAAGCCAAGCGCAGTTCGCCACCCAAAGCGTAGCCAGGTTGCACCGCCAAAGAGGACCGCGACCCAGATCATGAAGCGGGGAATACGCGTCAGCGCAGCATCGTAGAAAGAGTCACTTGTATCGGCATTGCCTGAGGGCATAAGCACGTGTTGACGTACCGCAGAGTGGCAAGCACTTCCTGTACAAGGGCGAGGAGATCTCGTCACTGACCACTAATGGCCTGGAACGTCGCTAATGAGTTCGCTTGGCTTTCGCAATCCGCTCATTAATCGGTTTCCGCCCGGCAAAGCCCTCGCTTACACCGTGCCAGTGGGTAATCTTCTTCTCTCCTAATTTCCAGCAAAGGAGAACCGTGCGGCCGTCGACCTCGCAGGGGAAATCAAGCAGGCCGATGTCGAGGTCTTTTACCTGTACGCCGATTGAATCAATTTCCGCAAGAGCGTCCTTGACGCGCTGAATGGACTTCTCGCGCTCTGCCTTGCGGCGTGCCATTTGCACGATGTTGACCAGAATGCCGCCGCGAAGGACAACCCGGTGCGCCAACTCCTGCAGTTCAGAATCTACTGATTCGATCAGCTTTTTGCCATCGATAGCAGTGCGAAGCAGGGACTCGAGAACCGGCAGCAGAGATTGCGCTTCTTCCAATGTAAAGCTACGTT
>JAFAGX010000464.1 GCA_019237515.1 Acidobacteriaceae bacterium | reverse complement strand
GTCGTTGGGCAGCCAATCCAAAAAATACGATTGGCAAGCCCCTTCCTGCTTCGCACCGCCGTACCCCGCGTCGAGCAAGTGGAAGGTCGCACGGTGCGCGAACTGCGCCGAGTTGGAAAGCGAATCGCCTTTGGAATGGAAGGGGATCTTTGGCTGGTACTGCATCTGATGATTGCCGGGCGATTGCACTGGCGCCCAGCCGGAACAAAGCTTGCCGGACGACAAAATCTGGCTGCTTTCGATTTTCCGAATGGCTCGCTCGTACTCACCGAGGCCGGCACGAAGCACCGTGCATCCTTATATGTACTTCAGGGGGAAGGAGCCTTGAAGTCCATCGATCCCGGTGGAATCGATGTGTTCACCAGCAGCCTCGAATCTTTTCGCGAAGCGCTGACGGCAGAGAACCGGACCCTCAAGAGAGCGCTTACCGATCCACGAATCATAAACGGCGTGGGCAACGCCTATTCAGACGAGATCCTGCATGCGGCCCAGTTGTCACCGATCGCAATGACCCGAAAGCTCACGCCAGACGAGTGGGAACGGCTGTTCGCAGCCACGCGCGTTACGCTTCAGCGCTGGATCGATCAGTTGAGCGAAGAAGCTAGAGCAGGCTTCCCGAAAAAAGTAACCGCGTTCCGCAAAGGCATGGCAGTTCACGGACGCTATGGCGAACCTTGTCCGCGATGTGGCGAGAAGATTCAGCGGATTCGCTATGCGGACAACGAAACCAATTACTGTGCGCGTTGTCAGACTGGTGGAAGACTCCTCGCGGACCGAAGCTTGTCACGTCTCCTCCGATCAGATTGGCCGCGTACTCTCGATGAACTGGAGTTGCTGAAGCGACGTTAGCGAGGACGGGCAGCGCCTCCGCCAGCTCGCGCTGCCCATCAAGTTAGCGCTGGATGCCGCGGAAGGAAGGGCATAGCCACGTCTGGCAACCCAATCACAGCGGAGGGAACCCAGCCCATGAATCGTATCCTCCGCGCGCCAGGGAATTGTCATCTCGTTGTAAGATTTCCAGCAAAACGGCGGCGCATCGGCATCTGTTATCTCATTTCTTCGTCGGATCCGACCCCACACGCGTCTGGTCCGTAATCCAATTGACCTCCCACGTTTTGCCGCCGTCGTCCGAGAATGACTGTTCAAAGTGAGCTGAATTGGGAGTGATTTCCGACCACACATACCGCACAAAGATCGAGCGGCCGTTGAATGGTTCCTGATCGAAGAATTCACCAACTCCATTCTTGAACTCGCCAATCGTCGGTTGCGCCAAAATCCCATTTCTGCTGTTCGCCCAATAAAGGCTCCATTGGTGCGATTCGGGGTTGTACAACCGCAAGGTTAAGCCTTCGACGTGACCCGTTGCGCCACTCGTTTCAAATTCCTCGAGCCATGCGCGGCCATCCCAAACTTTGCGAGTAGCGCTTGTGCCATCGAATTCAACCCACTCCTTGGAACCGGTCAGCGGGTGCACCAGCCGTTTGAGGTGAATTTTCCATGTGCCGGCCTCGAAATCAAAATCGTGCTGCCCATCGTGCGAAGAATCGTGGCCCTCTGCGGGACTCTGCTGTGCACTGGAGAAACGAGACAACGTTGCCATCGACAAACCGCACAATAGAAACGCGAGCAAATTTTTGCTGTCCGTATTTGACAGCTTTTATGGACTGCTTGAGGCGAGGCACGGTTAGCAAGAGAGCAAAGATTAATTTTGCTTTGCAAGTTTCAGGGCAGCGAGTAAAACGCTTGTAGCATATCCAACCGAGAAGGTCACAATAGTTCCGATCAGCACATACCAGGTCCAGGGAATGCGAGTGCCCAACCAGATATAAAGCTCAATGCTGAAGCCGCACAGCATCCCCAGCATTGCTCCACGCTGATTCGCATTACGGGTCAGGACTCCCAAAAGAAAAACGCCGAGTAATCCGCCATAAGCTACGGATGCAATCTGTAGCCCGACTTCGACCACGCGCCCCACTTTGTGCAGAGAAATAACAGCAATTCCCAACAGAACCATTGCCCACACTAACGTGGCGAACCGCGACAGCCGCACCTGCCGCTTCTCGTCGGTCTGTGGCTTGCGTCGCAAGTAAAAATCAATGATCGAAGTCGAAGCCAGCGCGTTCAGCGCCGCACTCAAGTTCGACATAGCGGCGGCGAGGATTGCCGCGATCAGCAAACCGGAAATCCCATGTGGCATCCGGGTCACGATGAATGTCGGAAAAATTCGATCCGCGCGGCCGAACGTGGATGAAGCACTGCGATAGTACACAAACAGCATGACCCCGATCAGCAGGAAGAGAGCGAACTGGAAAAAAATTGCTATGCCGCTCGAGAGCAATGCAGTTACGGATTGTCGTTGGTTACGCGCGGCCAGTAGTCGTTGAACAATTAATTGGTCAGTGCCGTGGCTGGCCGTGGTTAAGAACGCTCCGCCAAGAAGACCTGCCCAAAAAGTGTACGGTCGCCAGAAATCTGGTGCGAAGTCGAAGACCTGAAATTTCCCGGCGTGCTCCGCGATGGCACGAATGGCCGGCCAACCACCGGGAACCAGCCGGAAAATCATAAACAATCCAACGAGAGTTCCGCTGACATAAATGACTGTTTGCACGACATCGGTCCAGATCACTGCCGCCAATCCGCCCTCGAATGTATAGATAAGCGTAAGCGCAGTGATGATCGCGATAGAAGCGATCTCGCCAGTGCCGAAGGCCAACGCCACTACGATGGAAACTGCATAGACGCGAACACCCTCGGCGGCGGCACGAGTCACTAGAAACAGCCCCGCCGTGAGAGATCGCAATGCCGAACCAAATCGTTTTTCGATTAACTGAGAAGCGGTATAAAGGTCTCCACGAAAATAATGAGGCAGCAGCACGAAGCTGATGATGACTCGGCCAAGCAGGTATCCGAGTACGACCTGGAGAAAGGTGAAATTCGTGTCATACGCAAGACCGGGAATGCTGATGATCGTGAGAGTGCTGGTTTCGGCGGCCACAATGGAAAGTGCGATGGCCCACCAGGGAATGTTGCGGTCGGCCAGAAAGTAATCGCGAAGCGAGCGTTGTCGCTTTCGAAATCTCAAACCAAAAAGGGTGACTCCGGCGAGATATAGAACAATGATCGCCAGGTCGAGAAAGTTCAGCCCCATGTTCAGTGCCCAGCCTACCCGGATTTGCGCGTTCATTCGTGATGCATCGGCAAGGGGAATCTAGCTGGTCAAGACGCAACACCGAAAATCAATGAACACTCGCAGCCAAATCGCTGTGGTAGAACTAGCTGCGTGAGCTTCTTTCTCGGAATCGATGGCGGCGGCAGCACGACACGCTGCGTTGTCGGCGATGACAATTCTGTTCTGGGGCGGGGTGAAGCAGGCCCTAGCAACCTCGTTCGCGTAGGAGAGCGCAACGCCGAGGATGCCATCACTGCGGCAATCAAGCAGGCCTGTTCTGAGGCAAAAATCGAGCTCTCGAAAATTCAATGCAGCTGTATTGGAGTGGCAGGAGGCGCCCGCTCTGAAACCGCGGACCAGGTGCGGAGAATCTTGTTGAATGTGGTCCAGGGTGACATCGAGATTGTCGGAGACATGGTGATCGCGTTGGAGGCGGCCTTCGGATCTGAGCCGGGAGTCATTGTGATTGCGGGTACTGGATCGATCGCCTATGGCCGTAATCGAGCCGGCGAAACAGCGCGGGCTGGCGGCTGGGGATTCGCCATTTCCGATGAAGGCTCCGCCCATTGGATCGGGCGCGCGGTCGTAAGTCAAGCCATGCGCGCAAACGATGAAGGGCAGAAAGTCGAAGTGATAACAGAAATCTTGAAGGCTTGGCGCATTGATAGTTTTGAGCAGATGGTTATGGCAGCCAACGCGTCGCCAACGGCAGATTTCGCCAGATTGCTTCCAATTGCTGTCGCGGCTGCTGATCACAATGATGTGGTGGCTCGGGACGTGCTAACGCGAGCGGGAAGGGAACTGGCGCGGTTGGCCAGGACGGTGATTTCCCGCTTGTTCGCCAATAAAGAAGATGTGCGAGTGGCCCTGGCTGGAGGGGTCTTCGGTAACGCTGCACTTGTGCGGCAAGTTTTTTACAATCAATTGCGTTTGAGTCATCCGAAAATTTTGGCGAACCAAACCATCGTTGAGCCCGTGCTTGGAGCCTTGGAAATCGCTCGAAAAGGAGCAAACGCTGGAAGCGCCAGTGCCCACTGAAGACCCGAACGACCCTCTCGCCGATGTTGAAACTGTCCGCGGATCTTCACCTGAAAGGTCTGCAAGTGTTGCAGCCGATCCTGCTCTGACTGAAGATCTTGCTCTCGCCCTGCTTCAAAGAAACGACACATTGCCGGAGATTATCGAAGAGTTCAGCAAAAATTCAGCACTGGTGAGCAACCGTAAAGTGAAGCTGGCGATTGTCGCACATCCAAAAACACCGCGATACATTTCGATCTCTTTGCTGCGCCAATTGTTTACGTTCGACCTCATGAAAGTAGCGCTCACTCCTGCAACTGCCGGCGATATAAAGGCGGCAGCGGAGGAAGCGCTCATCAAGCGCCTGGAGTCGCTCTCATCGGGTGAGCGAATGTCCTTAGCGCGGCGAGCTTCGGTGCGAGTTGCAGGTGCGCTGCTGCACGATCAGGAATCTCGCGTGGTCCGAACCGCGCTGGAAAATCCACATCTCACCGAAGCTGTCATTATCAAAAGATTACTGTCCCCGCGCTCGATGGCGGCACTGGTGCATGCCGTTTGCGAGCATCCGAAATGGTCGTTGCGGCGTGAGATCAGGATTGCTCTGCTGCGTGATGAAAAGACACCAATAGAATTCCTGAAAGAATTCGCCCAGTCATTTTCAAGGTCGCAATTAAGCGAGTTATTGCAAGACTCTCCTCTGGCTCAAGCAGTAAAGGACGCTATCCTCAAGGAATACTTGTAACCGCCGTCAGAAGTGCCAACAGCTCCTCGCGACAAATGATTTTCAATTGATGCGAGCCTATGGTCGTCGCTCAATTTGAATTGCACAGTGCAGAGGTCATTCCGAAGCCCCGCGCTTTCACCAGCTGGGCGAGGAATCTCGCGGGGACGATCAGATGCCGCGCACGCGAGATGCCTCGCTGCGCCTGAAAAACAGCTTCGCTCGGGATGACGCCACCTTGGAAGGTTTAAATTGGGCCACTTCCGAGCCTATTCAATTATTGACAGCGGCAAACTGTATGCAATATCATTCGGACACTTTCTCACCATAGTTGCAATCATGTTTGCCAGAATAGAATTCGGCGCAGGATCGGTCGGCAAAGCTGGGGTGTTGCTGCTGCTTAACCTGCTCGTCGTCCCCATTACAGGCCTGATTACAAATGAGGCCAGCGGATGATGTAGCCGAAATCGAGAGATCCTAAAGGCCATCATCCAGAAAAGATGATGGCTTTTGAACTTTTAGGGAGAAGTTGAGGAGTGAAGCTATGAATGACCTGCGAGAACGCCTGGAAAAGGTGCTTGCCGATCACCAGCGCGAAAGCGGATTGCACATGATTGGCGGGCGGGAGCGTCTGATTCAGCGGCTGCTGCAAGAACTTGCTGCTGCGCGCCTTGGACCACAAGAGAATGGCCCTGTCGAACAGAATGGGGCTTGCTGTTAGACATCGGCGCGCATCCGGCGAGACTTAAAGCACTGGTCCGCTTCGGGGAAGAATTTTGTCTCAATAAGGAGAACCATGGGTTTCCAGTCACAGTATGTTTGGATGAACGGTAAGTTGGTCAATTATCAACAGGCGACATTGCACTTCCTCTCCGCAGGCTTGCACTATGGAATCGGAGTGTTCGAAGGCATCCGCTGCTATGCAACGGATCACGGTCCAGCCGTGTTTCGGTTGAAAGATCACATGCGGCGGCTCATGCACTCCGCCGCCGTTCTGGGATGGCGCGATCTTCCATTCTCCCTGGAGCAGTTGACCGAAGGAGTACAGGCCGTTATTGCCGCCAATGGGTTCTCCGACTGCTATATCCGGCCAGTGGTCTATCTTGCCGAAGGCGGATGGAATTTGAATATCGATACGGGGAAACCCCATGTCGGCATTGCCGCCTGGAAATGGGACTCATATCTCGGCAAAGAAGCGCTCGAGCGCGGTGTGCGCGCCAATACTTCCTCCTTCACCCGCCATCATGTGAACGCCAGCATGAGCAAAGCGAAAATCTGTGGCAACTATGTGAACTCAGTTCTGGCTAAATCGGAATCGGTGCGGCTCGGATTTGACGAAGCTATCCTTTTGGACACTCAGGGATACGTGGCCGAGTGCACTGGAGAAAATTTGTTTGTTGTACGAGGCAAGCAATTGCTGACTGCGCCAGCTGCGGAAGTGCTCGAGGGCATTACACGCGAGACTGTAATCACATTGGCGTATGACCTGGGTTACTCCGTAACTGAGCAGCCGATCTCGCGCGATCAACTCTATATCGCCGACGAGGTGTTAGTCTGCGGGACTGCCGCGGAGGTGATCGGTTTACGCGAAATCGACTTTCGAAAAATCGGCTCGGGAGTAA
>JAFAGX010000100.1 GCA_019237515.1 Acidobacteriaceae bacterium | reverse complement strand
CATCCGCGTCACCATTTTTCATTGACTCTAAAAATAAAAAGCGTAAAAAGATAATCGTTCTTTGACACGTTCTAAGTTTTCCCGGTTGGTGCGGCGTCCGGGGCTCAAGCGAAGTCACCTTGGGATCGCAAGATGCCAAGGAGGGTGAGCAAGGGTCTATAGCTAAGCGCTGGTCGAGGCGAACAAGAGCACAATGTCAGAGGCAGGATAGAGTCCCGAGGCGTTGAACTGGTTTATCCGGTTGGCGGTAAGCCCGGAGCCCAAGCAAAGATCGCAACCGTTACAAGCCGCAAGGTGAGTGACAACCGCAGGTCGGCAAGGGTCTAAAGCGAGCTACTGGCCGAGACGAATAGGCTCAACACCACCTCGGGACTCTTAATTTTTGTGTATCGGCCTTCCCAAGTTTTTCTCTGCGTGCGCCTCAGTGCCCTCTGTGGTTTAGCTTCCGAAAAGTTTTCCAGGCACGAAAAAAGCCCAGTCCCGAAGTACGCCTTGGAACTGGGCGAGGGGGCTTGATCAGAAAGCGTTCAGTGCACGAAATCAATTCTTCCAAATGTGCCTGCAAGGTTGTTGTCTGGCCCGGCCGTGAAGAACAGCTGGTCCGTAGCACCGTTGGTATTCATCGGTGCTCCACCACCGAAATCGATGCCCCAAAGCTGATCAATGACAATCGACTTGCCCTCCGTGTCCTTCAATGTACCCACGAACTGGCCGTTGAGAGCGTTAAACGCATTGATCGTGCCGCTGTTGGTATTATTCGATACAAGTAGCGTATTGCTCAGCGGCCCAAAATTCTTGGGTGCCACCGCAAAACCCCACGGCTGGTTTAGCGGGGAACCGTGTATTGCCTGAGTGAGCAAAATTCCATCCTCACTGTAAATATCAATGAACCCGCCGGCACCACCTGTCGTGCTGGCGTAGGAAACGAAGACCAATCCATTGATATCGCGGGCCCCGAATACGGCGAAGTCTGCGCCCACACTCTTGTCCTGCTGGAAATTCTTAAGGTGCTTGAAGGTGTGGTCATAAATCTCGACTACATTTTTGGCATTGTTTACCGCAAATAAAAGGTTCCCGCTTGCTCTGTTGGTAACGGCTAACGCGGTGTATGAGGCTCCCGCAGCTGAATTGTCCATGATTGGTTGAGTATCGTTGAGAGCTATCCCGGGCGCCCAAGCGGTGATCGTCCCATCCAAAGTGGCAAAAAGGAAGATCGTGGTTTGTTTGCCAATCTGAAAATCAGCGAACGTGTCAGACGGATTGAATACAATTCCCGTCGGCATTCCGATTTGACCACCCGCGGCCGGTGGAATCTCTACTTCGAGTCCTTGTTTTTTCCCCGCTCCATCGTAAAGAGTAGACCACCCCGAGCCCTCATCACTACCACCAAGGATTCATCGGACCGCGGGCAAGTCCCCAGGCGTTGACGATCAGTGGATCGGGAGGATTTACTGCTTGCCCTTCTTGATTGGAGTCGAGATTGGTTAGCTTGTATTGCGCCAGAGCTGCACTGCAGATGAAAACCAGGGCAACCGCAAGCATAGATATGTGCTTGAGCATGCGATGCATAGAAGTCTCCTTTTGGAAATGGGCCAACGGACGAGACGGGGTCTTACAGCTTGCGAATTCGGAAGGATCGTACGTTCTCAAGAGATCGCCGGTTGTCACTGCGATGTCTTAGGTTTGTCATTTCCAGGTGAACGTTTCGGAACCACGGCATGGCCGTTTACGTATCAATTACCAGGTGCACGGGCGGGCTCGGCTCACAGATGCTGGATTCGCCCGTCCAATGCAGCGGATGATTCTGGTTGACCTCATCGGCGATGTTCTGCGGACGCTCTGGGCGCACAAACTGCGCACGTTTCTAACGATGTTCGGTATTGCCTGGGGGATCGTCTCCATTGTGCTGATGGTTGGCGCGGGCGAGGGCCTTCGTGTCGGTCAGGCCAAAGTGGCCGCGACACTCGGCAAGGATGTCATGATTGTTTTCCACGGCCGCACCAGCCTCCAGGCAGGTGGAACGCGCGCGGGAAGGCTGGTTCGCTGGGAGGACCCGGATGTTGCCGTGGTGCAGGCGGAGTCGCCGGATTGCCAGTACGCCATTCCGGAACTGGAGCAGGACACGGTTCAGATTCATAGCAATTACAACAATGCAGCTCTTACTGTCACCGGCTCTTTGCCGCCGTTTGGAGAAATTCGCAGCCTCGATGTGGCGCAAGGCAGATTTTATGACTGGGATGATCAGCGCGAAGCCCGCCGTGTCGCTTTTCTCGGCAGTGACGCCTCCAAGCAACTCTTTCCGGGCAGAAATCCGGTAGGAGAAAACTTATATCTGAACGATTTTCCCTACACCGTGATCGGAGTCATGGCGAGCAAGAAGCAGGATTCCAGCTACGACGGCTGGGACGTGAACAAAATCTTCGTTCCTTTCGCCGCCATGCGCCGCGATTTCCCGGACAAGCCTCCGGAGACTCCAACAACTTTCGATCAACTGCTGGTCACGCCGAGATCCGTCGAACAGCACAACGCCTGCAAGGCCGAAGTACGTGCCGCGCTCGGTCGTATGCATCATTTCGATTCCAATGACAAAGAGGCCTGTCCCATCTGGGATACGGTCGAAGAGGCGCAGGCGTTTCGCACTATGACCGACGGTATGAAGTACTTCCTCGGCGCGGTCGGAATTGTGACCTTGCTCCTTGGCGGCCTCGGAGTCATGAACGTGATGATGGTTGCGGTACGTGAGCGGACGCGCGAAATTGGCGTCCGCAAGGCGCTCGGCGCGCGCCGGCGCGAGATTCTCTGGCAGTTCCTGATCGAGGCCAGCGTCCTGACGTCGGCCGGCGGTCTCCTGGGCATTCTCTTCGGC
>JAFAGX010000313.1 GCA_019237515.1 Acidobacteriaceae bacterium | reverse complement strand
TATCGAGTTCCTGAGGATTGTCAAAAGTTAGACCGCCGATCCAGGCATTGCGTCCGGCTGATGAATCGTCAGTGGATTTCGCAAAGGTATAACCGCCTTCGAAACTGATGTAGTGGGCGGCACGCTTCTGGAAGCGGACCTGCAGTGCGTTGTAAAAGGACTCGGCTTCGAGCAATGGCAACCCCTCGAAAGGCCCATCAAATTGAGGATACGGCCGCAGTAAGTTGATCAGCGGAATTTGTACGTTGACATACTGCGAGTCAGGCTCATTGAAAATCGCGTTAGGACCAGCAAACAGCGGCTGAAAGGGATTGTTCACCGGATTGTGCAGCTGGTTGTAGAGATCCTGGGTGTTGTATTTCTGGCGGATGGCCGAGGATATGAAGTTTCGGTCCCTGGTAGTTACGCCACTCAAACCGCCCGAGCCGCCCCAAGGGAGATGTGTACTGTGGTTAGCTGAGTAATCGGCGGAAACAACCAGCTGGCCGGGAAGCAACCGTTGGATACCGAAACTCCACTGATAAATGTCCGCGTTTTGCCCCTGCGTGGTTCCCAAGTCATTCTGGTTCTGCAATCCCCATTCGGCGAGCGCTCCATATTTTCTACCCTGCGGCGGCAGCAGACCTGCTGGAAAAGGATTCTCCAAAGTCGCGTATTGGGTTGCGAAATTGTCCTGGGTGAAAAAGATACTTTCGTCTTTTCTGAAAGCCGTTCCTGCGTACTGATAGTTGGTGGCCACATTCATGCCGTAATAGACGCCGGCACCACCACGAAGCACAGTATTGGAATTGAGCTGATAAGCGAATCCCAAACGAGGCGCCAAATTGTTGCGATCCACCGGGATATTGCGGTTGCCCGGACCGGCAAAAATTGTGGTCCCCTTCAACGGACCCGAGATTAAGGGAAGGCCGGGCACGGTAATTCCGCTGTCTCCATTGAAATCGCTGAACTGAATGCGGTTATCGCGCTCGGAATATGGCGTACTCCATTCATAACGCAGCCCAAAATTGATTGTCAGCCTAGGCGTCAGCCGCCAGTCATCCTGAGCGTAGAAAGCAGTTTCCTTGGATTTGTTGAAGACCATGGGATCAACCTCAATCCCGCCGTAATCTCCAAGTCCAATTAAAATGTCAGCGAATGGATTGCCTTCCACTGAACTGGCCTCATCCGCTTCACCGACATTCTGCTGGGTTACGGATTGTGCAAAATGGAAATACCCGGAGGGATAGTTCGGTTCCTGAAAATTGTTGTAAAAGAGCCGTTGGTCTCCTCCGAACTTAATGTTGTGCTTTCCCTTGCTCCACACCAAGGCTGCGGAATAGTCGTATTGCGTGTGGTTGAATTTGGTGTCGATGCAGCATTGGTCATAAATGGAGGTCCAAGGAGAATCGACCAGAATCGCGGGCATGCGTGAAATCCCGGGATTCGCGCTGTCGAGCAAACTGGGGAAGCCGACCGATGATGCGCTGGGGTAATTCGTAAACGCAGGGGCATTGACACGATCGATCGAAAAACGGCTGGTAAGAAGCAAGGTGGGGCGCAGATTCCAGTCGTATTGCACGCTGCCATTGTCCACGCCCACGAGGTTACTGTTGCCATCGCTGAATTCCTGATCTCCAAAGACGGTGGGGACGACGGTTGACGAATGGGCATGACTATAGCGACCGGCAAGATGGGTAGCGTTTGAGAGTTGCTCATCGAGTTTGACGTCGAACTGGAGCCCTCTGTTAGACGAATTTGTGTTGTCGCGAAAATTGTTCGTGCCATCGGGATTTCCCGGCTGGTTGGGCAAGGGGTAAAGGTTGAGAAGTTTTTCGCCGATCGGATCCCACCATTGCTGCCCGATTTTGTTTGCGGGAAACTGTGGCCGCGTTTGCAGGAGTTGAACCCTGTTACCCGGCGTCTGATAAGGGTTAAAGATGGTATTGGGAACTATGTTGCCCGAATAAGGATCAGTAATGAGAGACTGAGAAAAATCGCCCTGCCGTTCAGCGGGTGTGGGCACCGTAGCGACAATGTTAACGGGATCGGTTTCGAGCACGCGTTCGATATCGACAAAAAAAAATGTTTTGTTCTTGCGGACCGGTCCACCCAGGGAGACGCCATACTGATTGCGGGAATGGTCGGGCCGCGGGAGGCCGGCCTGATTGCTGAAGAAATCATTCGCGTCGAAAATACCGCGTTGTCCGAACCACCAGCCGCTGCCATGGAGCGCGTTGGTGCCACTCTTTAACGCCATATTGACGACAGTGCCGCCATTGTTTCCGAATTCTGCCGAGAAACTATTATTCTGAACCTTGAACTCCTGTACCGCTTCGACGGAAGGTTCATAGTAGATGTTGGTGTTGCCGCCCTCGCCTTCTTCCGGCGCGCTCAGCAACGCTCCGTCCAAACGAACCTCTGCGGTGGCGTTACGCTGGCCGTTGGAGACGAAGTTCGTGCCGGTAGGATAGTTATCGGCTGTTCCAGATCCCGTGGTTTCGCTCACGCCAGCGTTCAGGAAGACCAAACCGAAGAAACTGCGGTTCAGCAAAGGGATCTCTTTCACGTATTCGTTGGTAATCTCTGTTCCCAGCGACGAACTGCCGGTATCGAGCAGCGGGGCGGCTTCCCGGACCTCAACTGTGGTGGTAGTGCCTGCGGGGCGCAAGGTGAAATTGAGACTGGTTTCCTGATCGACCGCGAGAACGACACCTCGCTGCTCGATCATGGCGAATCCGGGAGCCTCAGCGTGGATGCTGTATGCCGAGGGGCGAAGAGCGCGCAGAATATAGGCGCCGCTTCGGTCGGTTTTCGCTGTGTGGGAAACATTGGTTCCAGTTTCGGTGATGATTACCGTGGCGCCCGGGATTGCGGCCCCGGTCGCATCCGTCACATTGCCGCGAACCTGGGCCTGATAACTGGCTTGGCCAAGCAGAGCAATAGGGTTTGCAAGGATGAAAGTGACCGCGAGGGTAATCAGAAAAGGAACGCTGGAACCGCTCTTGCCCGGATGCCGCATACGACCTCCGTAGACTTTCGCAGTTATATTTCGTATGCTTACGGTTCATAACTATTGCTTTCGAGCGTAGCCAGTGTCAAGCAAAAACTTCGGCGATTCGAGTCCAGAGATCCTTGCGGTGATAGATTTTCAACATTTTCGCCGGGTTCCCTCAAGGAGTTGAGATGAAACGTCGTCTTATTGTCGCGATCCTCTCCGCGATGAGCCTGCTGATTGTCGCGGGCGCCTTCCTAAGGCCGACAAAAGCCCACTCCCAGGCGGAGAAGCCGACCAGTGAAGAGCAGGCACTGCAGGCATTCGCAGCCATGCACCCCATCGATGTTCACGTCCACGTTTTCAAGACAGATCCGGCGTTTCAGGCAATGCTTGAGCGCCTGAACCTTAAATTGATAAACATCCTGGTCATGGATGACACTTTGCCGTATCGCAAAGAGCTTGAGCCACAAATCAAAGATGCATTGGCGTTGATGCATTCGAGCCATGGCCATGTTGCGTTCTGCACGACGTTTGATCCTTATAAATTCAGCGATCCTTCATTCACTGCGAACAGCATCAAGCAGATTAATCGAGACTTTGCTGATGGCGCTATTGCCGTGAAGATCTGGAAAAACATTGGCATGGAAATCAAGAATGCCGATGGCAAGTTCATCATGGCCGACGATCCGAAGTTCGCACCAATTTATAAGGACATTGCCCAGCACGGGAAAACGCTGATGTCACATCAGGCCGAACCTGATGTCGCCTGGGGACCGCCCGATCCTTCAGACCCTTCATGGTCGTACTATCAGGAAAATCCGCAATGGTTTCTGTATAACAAGCCAGGATTTCCGTTGAAACAGGAGATCCTGGATGCGCGGGACCACGTGCTGGCGGAAAATCCGCAACTCCGCATGGTGGGAGTGCATTTGGGGAGCATGGAAAAGAGTCTGGACAACATTGCAGCCCATTTTGACCGCTATCCCAACTTTGCAGTCGATATGGCTGCGCGGATGGAATACCTCATGATGGCGCCACCGGAGAAAGTTCGCGCGTTTCTGATTAAATACCAGGACCGCGTCCTGTATGGCACCGATCTTGACTTGCTTGCTTCGGCCGATATCCGGGAAACATTGAAAGAATGGAAATCCACGTATGCGCGTGATTGGAAGTTTTTGGCGACCAACGAGACTTTTCAGTCTGGAGGGAGAACAGTTCACGGGCTGAGTCTGCCTCAACCAGTTTTGAAAAAGATTTTTCATGATGATGCGGTTCATTGGATTCCGGGATTGTGATATTCGGGAGGCACGGATGAGCACACCACGTTCTTATGCTTATATTTCCTCTGCGATAGTCGCCCTCATTGCAGTTTTCTCTTTGTCTGCTCGCGGTGAAAATCCCGGGCCACTGCAAAATCAGTGGTTAACAGCCTCGGTGCACGCATCGGACGGATCGTTCGAAGTGCGTGGTGCAGGCCTTAAAGATCCGGTATTTGCGGCGCGCGTGGGGGCGGAAGTCGATCACCAGTGGGTTTGGTCTACTGACTATCCAAAACATCAGGTATCGGGCTCGACGTTCCACGATGCACTGGGCGAGGGAAACCAGCTTGAAGTGTCTTTCACCGGGCTCGCAGGCAAGCCGGATCTTAAATACGTTCTGCAGCTTTATAAGCAACAGCCGTATGGCAGTGTGCAGGTTGTCATCGTAAATACCGGCAGCGGGTCATTGACTGTACAAGACATTCGCGTGATCGATGTGGTCGGCGAGCCACGCGTGAATCTGGGAGCACCGGAAAGCGCAGAGCGTGTGCTCTCGGACAGTTACAGCGAGGACCGGCCGCCGCTGCACATATACGATCTCGGCAAAGCTCCAGCTTATAGCGGTGAAGACGACATTGCGAAGCAGCCGGGCAGTGAGCATCTAGCCGTAGGCAGCCAATTGATTTACAACCAACAGAATAAGTTCAGCTTGCTGTTGGCCGCACTCACGTCGGATCGTTGGCTAACGATCATGAAACTGCACACAGCCGACGGATCGAAAGGCGTTCGGGTCGCGAACTACACTGTCGATTCGACCGGCACAACCGAAATCGTGAAGAAAGAATCGTTGCGGGATGATCCTGCTTCCGATCAGATTGAATTGAGCCTGCCGGTTGCAGCGGGAGCTCAGATGTCTTCGGAAAGGCTGGCATTCTCGGTCAGCCAGGATTATCACGCGCAGCTGGAAAAATATGGAGAGGCGATCCGGGAGCTTTACAAGCCGCGCATTCCGCGTGAAGCACCGTGGGGCTGGTGGAGTTGGACTGCCTATTACTTCGGCATTTCGCAAGCAACTGCTCTTACCAACGCCCAGTGGCTATCGGAAAATCTCAGAGACTTAGGTTTCGATTACTTTCATATTGACGACGGCTATTCGTATTCGGACGGCGAATACACGACCGCGAATGCGGTGCTGTTTCCGGATGGTATGCGGGCGTTCGGACACCACGTTTGTGAGCTGGGCTTGAAGTTTGCGATTTGGACAGCGCCCTTCCGCGTTTCGCAGAGAGCGTGGGTTTATCAGAAGCATCCGGAATGGCTGGTACATAACGCACAAGGCAAACCCATCCAGATCGGG
>JAFAGX010000299.1 GCA_019237515.1 Acidobacteriaceae bacterium | reverse complement strand
TTTGTTGTCAAATCGTCAGAGGAGACTGGTGTCTTCAGATATTTTCTTGTAGCAACCGGGAGTTCTGGATGAAAGGATTAACGGCGACGCAGCATCAACCAAATTACAGCGCCTCGAGCGCAAGCTGAAAGCAGATGGAAAAAAGCGACAAAGAAATGTGTGTGACTGTCAAGAAGCGGGGTTCGCGATGCAAAGCAGTTAAACATGCGCGGCAAACCCTGCGGAGCTGCGGCCACCGCGGGCGGCTTTTGTTTATTTTCATGCAAACCCAAGACAAAGCCTCTGAATTGGGACGAATCGGTGGCCGCAAGAACCGACATCGTGTTGTTGAAGCCAGCTCTTCGTTACTGGCGTTGGGCACTGGGATCTCAGTTGCAAGAAGCATTCGATCGTGTCATAGAAGAGGTGTACTCGGTACATTTCCTCCCCGAGCTATAAGGCCGGCTCGGGATGCTTCCGTGAAGCAGACCTGACCCCCTTACCAACATGACGATGGTTTTCGTAGGCAGAAAGAAACTGGTGGAGACATGGAACTCGAGACCGTCAAAGACGCAAACACATTAAATGACCTGTCAGCAACGCGATTGAGCCACCCACGTGTTCTAGTAGCCGAAGATGATGTTCCCTTAGCACGCTTCCTGCAACGTGGATTCCAGGACAATGAATACGCCGCCGACCTGGTTCACGATGGCGAAGCCGCGGCAAATGCGGTCTTGCGAGGGCAATACGACCTGCTTGTAACCGACTTGAATCTGCCCGGGCTCGACGGCGTGTCTCTGCTCAAGCGCATTCGCGCCACTACCTCGCAACTACCCATCCTGGTGCTCACTGCCCGCGGAGCGGTCGAAGATCGTATCACCAGTTTGGATTCCGGCGCTGATGATTACCTCGTCAAGCCATTTTCGTTTCAGGAACTTATGGCCAGGGCTCGCGCCCTTCTGCGGCGCCATAACAGCACTTCCGTAGGCCAAATCCAGGTCGGTGATCTGAAACTAAACCGTGACGAGTTCCGGGTGGAACGGGGGGGCAAGGCCATCGATTTGACCGCCAAAGAATTTGCTCTCCTCGAATATCTGATGGTCAACGCGCACCGTCCGGTTAGTCGCGCCATGATCATGGAGAAAGTTTGGAAAACCTCCTACGACGGGAGCACGAATCTGGTGGACGTTTACATGAAATACGTCCGCGACAAAGTGGACGCGGCTTTCTTGCCCAAGCTGCTCCGGACCATTCGCGGCGTTGGTTATCTCCTGAGCGATAGATCGTAAAGGACCAATGATGTTTACTAACGAGCAAGGACCTGAAGTAGGGATTAACCGGAGCACAGCAATTGCCATGTCGCACGAACTGCACAAGACCGCGCAACCCCTCACCGTGTTACACGGCGTACTCGAACTGGCATTGGAAAAGGCCCACACAGTCGAGGATTATCGACAATGTTGTCAACATGCGATTGCTGAACTGCAACGTGTTGCCGAGAGCTTCGACGAGGTTCGCAAGCTTTTGCGATCAGGCGCTACCGGTATGCAAGGAACTGAACGGCCGCATACCGCGTGAACCTGACGCCGATGGCAGCTCAGCATCATTTGCAACAACCTGGACAATTGGGACCGAAATAAATTTATTACAAAAGCACAGAATCTGGCTGCGGAGGCCCGACAGTTTATAAAGCTCGGCTGCGAGCGGCTCTAGACGAGGCCATCGATCTGCTCATGCGCAATGCCGCGCCCGCAAGCAAGCAACCTCATGCACAAAAACCGAGGAAATTCGTCGCAAAATAGTCGGATCTGGGTCCGAACCGATCCTTCGCCTGGCGCTTGCTTCGGCGACAACCAGTCCCTCTCCAGTTGTTCGATGGCAAGTTCAGTACTGATTCCCGACTCTTGTTAATGCTTCTATTTGCTTGTACTCGCGTCAAAGGTCACATGGCCGCCCACAACGGTCATTCGCACTGTAAGTTTCCTTAACTCGTCGATCGGCACCTGATGAGGGTCCGCCGATAGCACAGTGAAATCAGCATGCCGGCCGACACTTAGAGCACCAAGTTCGTTCTCTTGAAACGCCGCATAAGCCGGGCCGGCCGTCATCATGCCAAGTGCCTGATCAAGCTCGACTCGCTGATCCGGATACCAGCCTGCGGCTGGATTGCCATCCGCGCCTTTCCTGGTTACGGCGCAGTAAAGGTTGTCGAGACCACTGCCTGAGTCGGATGCCGGGTAATCGCTGCCAGCGGCCAACCTGACTCCCGCATTTAGCAAGTCCCTCGTGCGGAGCACCCAATGGACGCGTGCAGGACCAACGCGGTCCTCTGCCCAGCGGCTGTATTCACCGACAAAAACCGGCTGAAGTGAGGCAATGACACCCATGGACACGAACCGGGGCAAGTCCTCGTTTGTTACCATCGAGGCGTGCTCGACGCGAAATCGATCGCTTGCCGTGACCCCACCTTGTTGAAACGCATCCAGTGCGCGCCGCACCGCGCGATCGCCGATCGCATGAGTGTTTACCTGGAAGCCTTTTTCACGGGCGGCATTCACCACCCGCTGCAGTTCCGCATCACTCATTAATTCGAGACCCCGTTCGTTCGCTGCATCGCTATAGGGCTCGCTCAGTTCCGCTCCGCGCGATCCGAGCGCACCATCGAGGAAAAGTTTGAAACTGCGGACCGCGAGCATCCCGTCGCCCAAGTCTCGCTCGGGGCCGTGCGCCAGGTAAAAGCTCCGCGCCTCCTCGCCCGCCGCCATTACATAGACTCTAACGGGAAGCTCTCCCCGTTGGAGAAGGTCCTTATATATAGAGATGGTTTCGAGTCCGACCCCCGCGTCGTGAACGCTGGTTAGCCCCCATTTTGAGAACTGCCGAAGCGCTACGCGGATTCGGCGTTCCTGATCAACATGGCTCGGCTTGGGAGTTACCGCGCGCAATAAATTCTGCGCCTTGTCGATCAGCATGCCGGTGGGCTCGCCGCCCGTATCCCGCAGAATTCGGCCACCTTCCGGATCAGGTGTGCTGCGGGTGATCTTGGCGAGAAGCAAGATTCTGGAATTGACCCAGGTAGAGTGCCCATCGATACGGCTCAACGCGACCGGGTGATCGCCACTGACAGAGTCCAGCTCTTTCGCGGTCGGGAAACCAGCAGGATGCCAGAAACCCTGATCCCAGCCGCCTCCCGTGATCCATGAGCCTGAAGGCGAACTGCGCGCCGCCTCGGAAACCTTGTTGAGGATCTCCTGCTTGCTGAGTCCACGAAGGTTGAGCTGTTCAAGTTCCTCGCCTACCCCTTCGACGTGGATATGGGCATCAGCGAAACCCGGAAGTGCAACACCTTTAAAAGTCAGCTTGCGTGTGCTGCTATCCGCAAACCCTTGAAGCGTTTCCGGCGGGCCGAGCGCGATGATTCGACCTGCCGAGACTGCGATGGCCTCCACCTGCGCATGCGAGGGATTCAGGGTCAGGAAGTTGCCGATGAAAATGATATCGGCCTTACGCGATTGTGGATACAAGGTACCGCTGCATAGAAGCAGCAGCACTACGATTTTCAACCGTTCAAGCATTAGAACGTGTAGCGTAAGGCAAACTCCATCACACGAGGTTTCGTCAATGTGCTGGTGTAGGTTGCAAAGACGCTCGCAGGTTGTTCGAGTTGTCCGGTGCCTTGCGGCAAAGTTGCAACATCAAATCGCACTGAATTCGTCACGTTATAGATATCCCAGCTGAACTTCAACGTTTGCGACTCGTGAATCGGCCACGATTTGCTGAGCGAAGTATCGATTCCGAAAAATCCCGGCCCTCGCAGCTCGTTCCGCTGCCCCGATTCACCCGGCAGCGAGTAGCGGAAGTCGCCTTGTGCGGCTGCCGGGTCCTTGAACAAACCCGGATTGCCATTCGCATCGATGAATGCTCCCGTCTGCGGCTTGGGACCGCTCAGAATTGCAGTAGACGGCAGATACCAGTTCGTTGGAAAGCTGGTAAAAGTCTCAATCGTTGTCGGAAAGCCGCTGGTCCAGCGCGCCAGACCCGACCATTGCCAGTTTCCGATGATCGCATTCACCCAGCCGCTGGAAGTAGTCGCAAAGTGCTTGCCGTGTCCAAACGGCAGTTCGTATACCCAGTTAGAGTTGATCTGGTGGGTGGTGTCAAAGTCCGAAGGGCCACGAAGCTGCGTGGGCGACCAGGAGTTGATGATCTGATCGGCTTGATAGTACG
>JAFAGX010000086.1 GCA_019237515.1 Acidobacteriaceae bacterium | reverse complement strand
ATGATCACCCGATCAGCCCCGCAACCATCAGAACGCTGGGCGTGCGCGGGGACCTAAGTTGCCAACACGCGCTGTTCCTGCTGCGCTGGCTGGGCGTCCCTCCCGAGACATTTATCGCTGGGCCTCAACCAGGGACTGCCGGTATACCACTTCCGCTGGCGGACCAGGAGCATCGGCTGCGCTGGGACCTCAGCAGGCTCTACCGCGCACTGAATGCCGCCCGAACGGCCCGTGGCGCCACCTGGCAGCAAGCGGCAAAACGTCTGCACTGCACCGCGAACCAGCTCACGAACCTTCCTATCGCGAAATTCGCTCTTGGCATGCGGTTGGCGATGCGAATAACACAGGCGCTTCGTCGCCCTGCAGCCGATTTCGTCGATGTCGCCGAATGGTAGTCAGGGTGTCGCGATTGGTTTACCCTTCGACATTGTCATCCTCCGCCTGTACCAAAAAAGTCGTGGTGTTTCGCGCGTGACTGGAGTACTCGGATTTCAGTTTGTAAGGCGCGGTGGCCAACCCCTCGATGTCCCGGATAAACACAAACCGCAAAATCCGGGCGACAGTTTTCTCTGTCGGCCGCATCAACAGGCGCCTACAATCGCCGGCTAAGTTGGGTACTGATCTTCGGCTGCACTCACGCCCGCATAAACGCTCAAGTTCGGGGTTGGTGTAGATCGTCGATTGGATCGCCCTGATGAGTGAGGAGACTAACCCTCCCCCGCTGTGCGCGCTCATGTCTACAAAATGATTCTCGGTGCGTTGCTCAAATCGACCACCTCGCGGTATGCTCATCCACCTTGCGGAGGGTCTATGCTCAGGTCTCTTGCTTGCGGCCGTGCTTTGGCCGGGAGTCTTCTTCTATTCCCATTGTTCATTCAGGCACAAGCTTCTTTTTCTGTCGGCACTGCCACTGCCGGTCCGGGCCAGAAATCCACTGGTTATTTGGAAGTCCCTGCTGGTGTCGACGCCGCCACCAATATTCCTGTTATCGTTATCAACGGCGAAAAGCGCGGTCCGATGCTGGCGCTGGTCTCTGGCGCGCATGGTACTGAATACACCTCCATCATCGCGCTTGAAAAACTCATCAACCTGTTGGATCCCTCGCAAATCACCGGCACTGTTGTTCTTGTCCCGCTCGTCAATATTCAATCCTTTGAACAAAAGGTTCCCCACGTTAACCCCGTCGACAACAAGAGCATGAACCGCTTTTACCCAGGAAAAGCCGATGGGACGCAGACGGAACGCGCGTCCTTTCTTATCACCAAAGAGGTCGTCGATCGATGCGATTATCTGATCGACTACCACGGCGGCGATCTCGACGAGAGTCTCCGCCCTTACGCGTACTGGGCGCCGACGGGCAAAGAGGCACAGGACCGTATCTCAAAAGAAATGGTCCTCGCATTTGGACTCGACCACATCATTATCTGGCGTGACCGTCCCACCGATCTGAGCGCTACTCGCTATCTCGATAACACCTCGACGGCTCGCGGCAAACCCTCCGTCGTCGTCGAAGCTGGCTTTGCTGGCAGAGTCGAAAACGAGGACGTCGCCCTTCTGGTCGACGGGACGCTCAGCACTATGCGCGCTCTTAAAATGATTTCAGGAGACCCTCGGCCCATCGAGAATCCCGTCTGGCTCGACAAACTGGTAGATGTCTTGTCCGATGGCCCGGGCATCTGGTATCCGCTCGTCAAGCGCGGTTCCTATGTTCAACAGGGCATGAAAATTGGCTTTATCACCGACTACTTCGGCAAAGTCATACTCGAAGCCCGTGCTCCCATGTCTGGTGTCATCTTGCACATCAACGCGGTCCCATCACTAAAAAAGGGTGACAACATTGCAGACATCGGCGCCATTGCCGCCCATGGCCCGTAAATCTAATCTGCTTTTGGCTAGCCACTGAGGTAAAAGAATACTATTGAAATGCCAAGGGTATGCCAGAGTCATGATTCAGGGTGCACTTTGTCATCCGATGTGCCAGTTCTAAATATTCGTTGACAGCGGAAGCAGGCTCGGGAAAAATTGATCTGTCTTGTTATGGGGAGGCAAGTTGGCTAAAAAACTCCGGCCGCTTAACGGACACGGGACAGTTCTCCCTGGATCCTTCGAACAGGGTCGGGCTCCTTGGTTGAAGTCATCGCTGGCGACGCTGAGTGAAAAGGTGTATGCGGAATTCAAGCGCGACATCATCCACGGGGTGTTTCAGCCGGGAGAGGCCTTGAGCGAGAAAGATCTCGCCAGGAGATACCGCGCGAGCCGAACCCCTGTGCGGGAGGCAGCGGTCCGCCTTCAGAAAGATCGACTGCTCCGTATTGTGCCCAACCGCGGTTACTTCGTATCTCAAATCACATTACAGATTCTCAACGACATCTATGAATTCCGAAGCGCAGTCGAATGCGCGGCTGTCGAACTGGCCGCGATCAAGGGTGCCAGCGCGGAAGCATTCAAGCGGTTGGATGATCTGGCCCAGGTTGGTTGTACCCGGGACGATCGTCGAAGCTGCCTTAGGTTTATCGAGGCCGACACCGCTTTCCACCTCGGGATCGCACAGCTAACAAGGAACCAGATGCTCTTTGAGGCGGTTCATGAAGCACGCAGTCAGATGGAACGCATTATGCTGGCCGCGATTGATATCAACTATTTCGGGGAAGTCCCCAACCGCGAACATATGGAGATTCTGAAGGCCATCCGGAATCAGGACGCCGAGCGTGCCCGCCGCCGGATGCACGATCACATCATGCAATCCAAAGATAAAGTCCTTGGGATCGCATCCGTTCTGCCAGCCCGCCTCTCACTTTAACTCTGTCGTGGCGACGTCACCCCCCAAAGCGTCACGGAGTTGGGTAAGAAGCCTACGACATGAGAGGAGGTGTATGCTGTGCCACGACAACGTTGTGATATTCCCAGCGTATACAAATGATATGTCGACAAATGATCTTGACATACGATATCAAGCGGAGTTATTTTACGCCAACCTGATCGCTCCCAAATGTTTGGTGATGGAAACCTGCATTGCCGATTCTGATCAGAGACGCCTCTAGAATCGTGGGCCTTCAATCTGCCGTCGCCGCTCGGACACATCGCAAATTCACGACGGTCACATTTCTCGATCTATCTCACAGGCGGACAATCCCCTTAATTGTTGGGCTTCTCTCGTGCGCGGTGATCTTGGCCGCACAAACGCCAACTCAAACTCCGACGATTGTGCTTCGTGCGGGAAAGCTTTTCGATTCAGCCGCCGGTCGCATGATTGATCATCCGCTGATTGTTATTAGCGGCGATAAGATCCAGTCAGTCTCGCAGGGCAATTCTTCAGCAGCGTCGGGCGTAAAGGTTGTGGATCTAGGGAACGCCACGATTCTGCCCGGTCTTATCGACGTCCATACCCATCTGACTTCGAATGCAGGCGGAGGTGGTTACCAGGGCCTGGGTATTTCTACGCCGCGCGCCGCACTTATCGGGGCGAAAAATGCCAAGCTCACTCTCATGGCGGGTTTCACCACCGTGCGCAATGTCGGCGCGGAAGGTTATTCGGACGTTGCGCTCCGTGATGCGATTAACGACGGAGATGTCATTGGACCCCACATGCAGGTTTCGGGACCGCCGTTGGGTATCACCGGCGGGCACTGCGACAACAACCTCTTGCCATTCGAATTCCACTATTCGGCCGAGGGAGTAGCCGATGGCCAGGAGGCTGTGATTCACCGGGTCCGGGAGACGATCAAGTATGGCGCGGACGTAATCAAGTTTTGCGCTTCCGGTGGGGTTTTTTCCAAAGGTGATAACCCTCTGCTTGAACAGTACAGCCCGGAAGAGATGCAGGTGCTGATCACGGAAGCGCACCGTCTCGGCCGAAAGGTCGCGACTCATGCTCATTCCGCGATTTCGATCAAAGACGCTGTCAAGGCCAACGTGGACTCGATCGAGCACGGCATCTTCATCGACGAGGAGGGAATCGAGTTGATGAAGCAGCACCACACTTTTCTGGTTCCGACGTCGTTTCCATTGTTCTGGTTCGAGCAGCACGAATCCGAAATGCACCTTCCGCCCTGGGTTATCGAGAAGGCGGCAATCATTATTCCCGCGGCGAAGAAAAATGTTGCGCAGGCGTTCAAGGCTGGCGTACGGGTCGCACTTGGAACGGATGCTGGTGTATATCCTCACGGACTCAATGGCGGGGAATTCTGGTCGATGGTGCAACTCGGGCTTACGCCCATGCAGGCGCTTCAGGCTGGAACTGTAAACGCGGCCGAGTTGATGGGATGGTCGGATCGTATTGGAGCGCTTCGACCAGGCATGTTGGCTGACATCGTTGCGGTTCAAGCCGATCCATTGACCGACATTCAATCATTGCAGCATGTGCAGTTCGTAATGAAGGATGGCGTGATCTACAAAGACGAGATCTCAGCGCACTCTTCAACATTGAACCAGAACTGAATCCGGTTTGTGCCACTGGCGGTGAGGGGGACTTATGGCGAGTGGATGGAAGCGCATCATATTTTTGCTTTATGTGGCGGCGATTTCGGCCGCCTCTTCACAGGCCCAAACCACGCAAGGCGGCATGGTCGGCACCATTCGTGATGAGAAAGGTGCTTACATCGCCGGCGCGAAAGTCACTGTTACCAGTCCCTCGACCGGACTGCAGCGCGAAACGAGAACTGCCGAGAACGGGATCTTTAGGCTCCTGGCACTTCCAACCGGGACCTATGAAATCAAGGCGGAAGCTCAGGGTTTTGCGGTCTCCACCAGTCCCCGAATCGAAATCGGTGTCGACCAGGTCCGCAACGTTGACATCGTGATGCACGTGGGCGCCAGAACGGAAACCGTTGAGGTGCAGTCTGAGGCAGCCCTGACCCAAACCGAGAGTTCAAAGGTTGGCGAGATTATCGATAATCAGAAAGTCGAAGATCTTCCGCTTAACGGCCGTGACTTTGCCCAACTGGCACGCCTCAATCCGGGCGTCGCATCTTCCGGCGGAGGCGGTGGACAGCAAGGCGGTGAAGGGGGCGTCTCCGGATATTCCTCAAATGGCCAGCGTTCTACTTCGAACAACTTCATGGTCGACGGAATCGATAATAACGACTATTTCGGAGGCGCCGCGGCCCAGATCCCGTCCATCGATTCCATCCAGGAGTTCGAAGTCCAGACCAACACGTTTTCGGCCGAATACGGCAGGAACACTGGATCGGTCGTTAACCTGGTTACGAAATCAGGAACCAACGATTTGCACGGGTCTGCTTACGAATTTTTCCGCAACGACGTGCTCGATGCACGGAATTTCTTCAATGATTCCGATTTCCCCAAGTCCGCATTGCGACTAAATCAATTCGGTGGGACGTTCGGCGGCCCCATTGTTAAAAACAAGACTTTCTATTTTCTGAACTACGAGGGATTTCGCCGCTCGGCCGGAATTACGCGAATCACCAACGTGCCGACTGCGGCGGAGCGGGCGGGAACGTTCACCGATCAAAATGGAAAGCCAATCACCATTGCGGTGAATCCGGTCAGCGCTCAACTGTTTAAGTTATTTCCGGAGCCCAATCTCACCAGTTCCTTTGGCAACTTCATCTCCTCCCCACTTCAGACCGATTCCACCGACCAATTCCTCGTTAAGGTGGACCAGCATATCGGGGTTTCGGATACACTTTCCGCACGCTTCAGCCGGACTCGTATCGACACATTTTTTCCGTTTACTCCCGGCCAGAGCGGAACCAATGTTCCCGGCTACGGTCAAAGCCAAACGGGAGACAATGATTTAGTTGCGGTCTCCTACACTCGTGTGATCACTCCTCGCACTCTCAACGAAGCTCGATTCGGCTTCAACCGTTCCAATATTTCGCTCATCACTCAAGAGGGCCCTCAGGCTGCTACTTACGGTTTTAATACCGGGTATGCCGCGGGCTCTCCCTTGAGCCTCGGCAACATCCCAATGCTCTCGTTCTCAAGTGGATTTGTTGCGGGCAGCGCGGCGGTGACGAACTTAGGCGGCGGAATCGATCAACCGAACCGGACCGCTACGAACACATTTCAGTGGATCGACAATATCTCGCATACCACAGCACGGCACTCGTTTAAGTTCGGTGGCGACATTCGCTACATTCAGCTGAATCGTTTGTACGACCTCGCCTTCAACGGCCAAATTACTTTCAGCGGTCTCGACAACACGGCGGGAACTGGCGGGGTGAATGTACCGAATTCGCTCATCGATTTTGCGCAGGGAATTCCTGACGGGGCGCTGATCTTCAAAGGCAATTCCAATCGCGATTTCCGCACCAGCAGCTACGGATTGTTTGCCGAGGATACTTTCAAGCTGACGAAGAATTTGACTCTCAACTACGGACTTCGATACGAGCTAAATACCGTTATCCACGATGCCCATGGCCGCTTGAGTTCGTGGTGGCCGCAGAAGTACACAACCTTCCTGAATCCCACCGATCCCACCATCCAGACCAATACTGCGGCGCTCGAGGCCTCGGGCATTGTTTTGCAAAACAACGTGAGCGGAATTTACAACGGTGACCACAATAATTTCGCTCCCCGGCTCGGCATTGCATGGGATGTCTTTGGCCAGGGCAAGACCGTCTTGCGCGCAGGTTATGGCGTTTTCTACGAAACAATCATCGGAAACATTCCCGGCAATGCGATGCTCAATCCGCCGTTCT
>JAFAGX010000142.1 GCA_019237515.1 Acidobacteriaceae bacterium | reverse complement strand
ATTCCGGGAAATTGCGGAGTGTGGACGCTGCGCCGGGTTGCAGAAGGCAAATGCGAGTTTACCTTGATATCACTTTGGGATTCGTGGGATGCGATCAAAGCCTTTGCCGGCGACGACTATGAGAAGGCGGTGTTCTATCCGGAAGATGACCAATTCCTGATTGAACGAGGGCCGCGGGTACTGCACTACGAAGTGCTGACCGGTCCGGAGAAGTAGTCCTGTGCTGATACTTAGCTCGCGAGAAAAGTATGCGGAGCTTAGACGGAAGCGAGCCAAGCGCGCGACTAACGCGTCGCTCAAAACGCGACGGGTCGCGCGGCTCGCCCACATCACTCGCTGCGCAAAGGCGGCTTGCTCGGGATGACAGCCAAATGAACGATGCACGTGTCTGGGTGCACATTGCCCGCAAGCCGCTGGGTGTGTTACAAGCCAAGTAATGCGCAAATGGATGCGTGACCGGCTGCAGCGCCGCAAGAAGCAAACTGAAAAACCTCCAGCAGAAGCCGCCCCTGCACCCCTGCAACCCGCGTTTTATGGCATAGAGCCGCCGGCAGAATCTCCCGAAGCTGAAGAACCGCAGGCCGCCCCGGAGTCGGAGGCGCCAGAAGCGGCGGAACCCGAACCACAACCGGTTGAGGCGCAGCCCGGGCAGAACGCGGCGAGCGATGCGCGTCGGCGCAAACGGCGACGGGGGCGCGGTCGCGGAGGTCGCGTACGGGTTCCGCGGACGACTGCATCGACAACGCCATCACCTGCGGGAGTTGCTGAAGAATCCACCGCGGCTCCTCAAACCATGCCGGCGGCCACTGTGGCAGAAGCGCCCCCCTCCGACGAGGCGAGCGGTGAGCCCGCTGCGGTGGCATTGACGCCCCGCCCATCGCGCGGAACGGTGGTTCTGGCAATCGGACTGCCGGGCTCGGGGAAAAGTTCCTGGTTCAAGCGCCACAACATTACGCCACTATCGAGCGACATGCTGCGGTCGCTGCTCTTCGATGATCCTACCGAACAGCGCTTCCAGGACCTGGTCTTCTCCAATCTTCGCTCCATGCTGAAGGCACGGCTGATTGCACGGCGGCCCATGAACTACGTGGACGCAACCAACCTGACCTCGCATGACCGGCATGCGTGGATCAAGCTGGCGAAAGATTACGCCTATGACGTGCAGGCGGTGTTTTTCGATGTGCCGCTGGAGGTTTGCCTGGAGCGCAATCAGAAGCGCGATCGCGTAGTGGGCGAGGATGTCATGAGAAGAATGGCGGCGAAACTCAAGCCCCCGAAATTTGAGGAAGGGTTCTCGAAAATTACGGTAGTGAAGGTAAAGCAGAAGGAAGCGTGATGTTGAATGTTGAATTTTGAGGGTTGAATTTTGATTTCCTGCTGCCAAATGCCTGGCAATGTAGCTGAAGCACTCGCCAACTCAAAATTCGAAACTCAAAATTCAACATTTACTTCAGGTGCGGCAGCATCTCCTTGAACGCAGGCGCGCCGGACGAGCGCAACAGCTCATAAATGATCATCTCGGTTGAGGAGATCACGGCTCCGGCCGAACGCATGCGCTCAAGACCAATGTGCCAATTCCACTCGGTACGCGAACTGACCGCGTCGGACGCAACGTGAACGATGTAGCCTTCCCGCAGCGCAGCCATCGCGGTTTGCGTCACGCAGATGTGGCTCTCCATTCCGCAGAGCAAAACCGTGTTGCGATTGCCGGGTACGCGCTTCATCGCAGAGCAGAAAACGTCGCTGGCGAAGCAGGAAAACATCTGCTTGTCGATCGCTTGATTTTCGGGCAATAGCGAAGCGATCTCCGGAATGGTTTGCCCCAGACCCTTCGCGTATTGCGTGCTCATCAGCGTGGGAATTTTGAGGATACCTGCCAGCCGAATCAAAAGCTGGGAATTTTTCACCAGCCGCTCTTTTTGGAAGATCGGCGGCAGGAGTTTCTCCTGAATGTCGATCACAATGAGCGAGCAATGCTCGGGTTCGAGCGCACGGCGGGCAATCTCGGCATAATCATTGCCTAAGGGTGTGATGTTGCCAAGCGCGGTCGCCATAAATCTTCTCCTTTAAAATGGGGGTGTCGGGTCCTGGGCGGTCTACTGCATGGGCAGCCCTGGGGCGAGTACTCCCTTGCCTGTGATCCATGGGTGAGCCTCGGGCTTGAGCAGGCCGGCCTTGACCGCCGGATCGTCTTCCGCGAATTTCTTTGCTTCCTCCAGCGCAAGGCGGTAGATCACGACGCCGCGCAGATCACCCGGGTCTGTGAATGAGAACCGTCCGACAAGAGCAATCTTCCCCTGCGACATCATTTGGTGAAGGTATGCGCCGTGCGGCTTCAGAGCCTCGGCAAAACCCGGCGCGTCGGGATTCCATTTCTCACCGCTCATCACGAGCACCAGGGTGTATCGCTGCATTTCTTGTGTGCTGTCGGGTTCATGAATTGCGCTGGGATCAATCAGCCATGGCCCATGCACCTCTGCGACCAGGCGTCCGGCTTGGACGGCCGGATCGGAGTTGGACCAGTCCTGGGCTTGCTGGAGCGAAGCCGCGTGTAGAACGAAGATGCCGCGTAACGAAGTGTCGTCGGTAAATGGACCGGCGACAAGCAGTTTGCGCTCCGCATGCAGTTTGCGGATGTTCGCCAGGTGCTCTTGTTGCAATCTCTCCCCAGCTTCTTTGGTCAGCTGCGGAGCATTCGCGGGACGTTTCAAAAGCACAAAGAAATATTGGGAACTGTCCGCCTGTGGGTGATCTTGCGGAGAGGCGCCTGCGACGAAATTTAGAAGAAACAATAGGGTGATGGCTAGGCTGAAACGTGATCTTGTCATGGCTTGCAATGTCGCGGAATTGGGTGCAACTGCGGACCAGTGTACTCCAGCCGCGGTTGTTACGAGGGATTAGGTTGGTAATTTGACCGAGGTCCAGTCCGTCCATAGAATCGAAACTGCGGATCTTCGCCGCGCTTGCTGCCCCCTCGTTCAACGGCAGGACAGCTGACTCTGGATCAGCATATCGGGGTTCGAATCCCTGGGGGGCAGCCAACGGTATAATTTCTCCGTCTTCTGCTCATTATCTCCGCTAACACAGTGAAAAAGTGATGAGTTCTGCGGGAGAACGGAAGCTGTCAAATCGTTTTCTCCAGCCGATCCCACCGGCTTATTTGCTAATCAACCGCCGCAGTTTTCGCGAGACTTGCGGATCACCTCCGATCTCCATTTAGTGCAAGGGCAAAAGTAAACTCGGCG
>JAFAGX010000612.1 GCA_019237515.1 Acidobacteriaceae bacterium | reverse complement strand
AGCTTGCCGATCGCGCCGGCAACAACAGCACCAATACATGGCGGCACCAAAACGCGGTCAAAAACCCACCGCCTGCTCCCAGCATCGAGAGGATGAGACTCTCGGTAAGAAGCTGCCTCACCAGGCGGCCACCGCTCGCTCCAATTGCCTGACGTACGCTCATTTCGTGGCGTCGAACAAACGACCGCACCAGCAGCAGATTGCCAACGTTGGCACAGGCGATAAGCAGGACGAACGCGACCACCGCAACCATCACCTCCAGGGTAGGTAATAGTTCACCGGCATGATTGAATGGAGTCTGCCAAAGGGCCCACAGGCGGATGCCCCGCCCTCGATTGGTGGCGGGATAGTCTTTCTGCAATTGTGCCGCAATCGCCGAGATTTGCTGTTGTGCCAGGGACCGAGTAACCCCGGGTTTCAGGCGCACATAAGATTCGATCCAGCGCGCACCGCGGTCTTCCAGCTTGTAACCTCCGCTGTCGAACGTTTCTTGCATCGATACCGGAACCCAGAACTGGATCGCTCTGCCGACGAATGTGCCATAGAATCCCTCTGGCGCGACACCGATAATTGTGTGCAGGACGTTGTTGAAGCGCTGTGTCTTCCCGATGATCTCGCGGTCGCCTTTGAAGCGATTGCGCCACATTTGATAGCTGATAACTACGAAAGGATGAGAATCGTTGCCCGCGTCATCGCCCGGTCCGAAACCACGCCCGAGAATTGGATGAACGCCGATGGCGTCGAAATAATTGGCTGAGACTATGCTTCCGATGGTGACTTCGGCGTGGTCTCCAACATTCAGCGTGCTGCCGGTAATTTTGCTGACGAAAGAGTCCTCGCACAAACTGCAGTTTCGCCGCAGATCGAGAAAGTCCGGCCAGGAAAGCATGTCTGGGCGGCTCTCTCCTCGTACGGTTTCGGCAATTGCGAACAGCGATTCCTGATGTGCGACCGCAGGATAAGGGCGGAGCAAAATCCCTTCCAACCAACTGAAGACCGCAGCATTGGCGCCAATCCCCAATGTCAGGCACAGAACTGCCAACGTAAAAAAACCGGGATTACGGCAAAGTTGCCGGACACCGTAGCGCAGATCCCGCGCGAAATCTTCGACTATCTTTCCGCCGCTCAGTTCCCTGCACTCTTGCTCGACTTGGGTAATCCCGCCAAAGTTCCGCATGGCGGAATAGCGCGCCTCTTCCGGCGACATCCCTCTGCCGATGTTCTCGTCGATTTGCTGCTCGAGATGCCCGCGAATCTCTTCTCTCATTTCTTCCTCGATCTCATGGCGGTGGAAGAGCGATCGCAAACGCCTTCGTAGACAATAAAACCATCTTTCGACGTCCATATTTACGCCTGTTCGAGCTTGAGTATGCTGGTGATCGCAGCTGAGATGCGGTTCCAGCTCGCAGTCTCTTGTTCGAGTTGCTTCCGCCCCACCCGCGTCAATGAATAGAACTTCGAACGACGATTGTTTTCGCTTGCCTTCCACTCAGCCCGAATCCAACCCCGATGTTCCAGCTTGTACAACGCGGGGTATAGAGAGCCATCACTTACGCCCAATACGTTGCTCGAAATCTGCTTGAGACGCTGGCTGAGGGACCATCCATTCAAAGGCTGCAACGCCAATATTTTGAGGATTAGCATGTCAAGCGTTCCCTGAACCAGTTCAGGCGGCTTACTCACAACATTCTCCTCTCGGTTACCGAGTTAGACTAAGCTCGGTAGCTGCGGTTAGCAAGAGCCATTCAGGAAAGTTATCGTTAGTCTTCGATTCATCGGGCTAGCGGGGGCAGGGCTATACTTTTGTCCTTATTCCACAAGGACTAGGTATATGCAACGAATTGCCATCCTTCTATTGCTCACGCTCATCGCTCGAGCGCCTGGGCAGAGTGTCTCCTCCGCTTCCAATCCGAAAGTCAGGGCCATCACCGGATTTGTCCGACTCAATCCGACGACTTACGAAAAAGAAGTCTCCGATGCGCTCGCCGTTCTGCGCAGGATAGAGTCGCAATTCCAGGCTGCTGGATACGAGGTCGAATCGGTGCGTCTGATCACCCAGCCGTTGGCCAAGCTAGTTCAAGGCATGTCCGAAGATCAGGCCTTAGCGTTCCTTTCCCGCTTCGATCAGCTTGCGACCACTAAGAATTTTCTTCCTAACGTCGGCCCTGCCATGATGCACGATGCCGATTCTCCAACCGCGATGCACTTACTGGAGAAGCTGCTTGCGACCGCGTCCCACATCAACGCGAGCGCCATCATCGCAGATGAGGACGGTATTCATTGGAAGACGATCCACGAGGCAGCCGAGCTTGTGAAGTACGTCAGCGAGCATAGTCCTAAAAGCCAGGGCACCTTCAATTTTGCGGTCACCGCCATGCTGCACCCACTCGGCCCATTTTTCCCTGGCGGGTACCACGTTGGTCCTGGAAAGCAGTTCGGAATCGGCTTCGAGAGCGCGAATGTCGTCCAGAACGTCTTTGCCAAGGACAAGGGTGACTTCGACATCGCTGTCGCCGATCTGACTGCAGCACTGACCAAGCACGCGCTGGTGGCGGACGCCATTGGAAATAAGGTCGCGGCGAAGACGGGTTGGAGCTACGCAGGGATCGATCCCACTCCCGCCCCCATGGGAGATGTTTCCATTGGAGCCGCGATTGAATCCTTTACCGGCGCGAGATTCGGTTCCAGCGGCACGTTGACGGCAGCCCGAGCCATTACGACCGCAGTGAAGGCAATACCCGTCAAACAGGTTGGTTACGCCGGGCTGATGGTCCCGGTAATGGAGGACAAGCTGTTGGCACAGCGCTGGGCTGAGTCGACATACAACATCGATTCCCTACTCGCTTACTCAGCAGTGTGTGGCACTGGGCTGGATACTGTGCCTTTACCCGGGGACATCAGCGTTGAACAGATCGAACGCATTTTCAGGGATGTGGCGTCACTGGCGACAAAGTGGAACAAACCTCTTTCGGCACGGCTGCAACCACTTGCAGGTAAGAAGGCTGGCGACAAGACAGATTTTGGAAATCGGTTTCTGTTCGACACCACCTTGCAAGCGGTTCCTTGAGAAATACACCCCCTGCGACTACTGAAACTCGAGCACCACAATTTCGGGATTCGAGCCCAGGCGCAAGGGCGGTCCCCATGTTCCTGCTCCGCTCGAGGTAAACGCCTGCATGTTGCCTATCCGGCTTAAGCCATACACAAATTGCCGGTAAATCCGCCGCACAATCCAGCTCCACGGGATGAACTGACCAAGATGGGTATGTCCCGCCAGCTGAAGCGAAATCCCGGCGGCTTCTGCGATGTCGGGATGATCGGGGGCATGGGTCAGCAGAATGCTTGCACGATCGCGCTCCAAACCAATAGCCTGCAGAATCGATGCAAAACGACTTCGGTGAAACGCGTTGCGATAGGGCACGCCGATAATCTGTAACCCGTCGACTTCCACCTTCTCGTTGCTGAGAACCCGGATCCCCGTGTCAGCGACGGCATTCAGATATTTTCGGTCATCACGGAATTGGTCATGATTTCCGGCGACAAAATATACTCCTTGCGGCGCAGCCAGCTGCTTCAGAGGTTCTGCTGCGAGTCGCGCATCGATCGCCGTGCCGTCAAACAAATCGCCAGCAATGAAAATTGCGTCCGGCTCTTCACTTAAGACCGTCGCGACCATCCGGCGCAGAAAGCTACCGTTTCGTACGTGCCCCAAGTGCAGGTCACTGATCAGAGCAGCTCGTCGGCCCCGCCACGCTTCCGGCAAGTTCGCCAGCCGCACAGTCGTCCGCGTAATCCTTGTCCAGTTTGCATTGAAAACCCC
>JAFAGX010000604.1 GCA_019237515.1 Acidobacteriaceae bacterium | reverse complement strand
AAATCGTTTGTGACAATGTCCAGATCTCCATCATTATCGAGATCGAAGATGACCGCTGAGCGGCTGGATAGTGTAGCCATGACCATCACTTTTCCGCTGCGTCCCTCGCAGGGGGACTGGCGCATGTAGTGGAGCACCATCGGTGCGGGTCTCGCCGAACAATTCAGCTCGAACCAGGGGGTGTTGGTACGGCCATCCCTGCGCGGTTCGAGCCCGAGCAAGAACTCCGCGTCCAGGAATTTTTGTCCGCGATTGTTGAGAAGCATCGAGTTGATGCCGTAGCGATATGGAAAGCTCATGCCGGAAGGAATGAAGATGTCCTCCCAACCGTCGGCATTGATGTCTCCCACGCTAGGACCCCACGGCCAGTAATTTTCCACCCCCATTCGGTCCGAAACTTCTTCAAATTTTCGGTCCCCCAAGTTGTGGTAAAGAGCATTGCCGAAAGTAAACTTCTCTGCCGGCCCGCCCAGAAACGATTCCCGTGGCCGGAACGAGTCTTTCAGTTTCTCGCGTTCCGGTCGCACTTCTTCGAACATATCCGAGTGCATATCGGTGATAAACAAATCGGGGCGCCCGTCGTTATCAAAATCCAGGAACTTCAGCCCCATGCTTCCGAAAGGAGTCTTCGGAAAATACTCGTCCGTCTTGTCCACGAATTTCTGACCGTTGACGTTTTCCAGGTAGTGGGAGTTCCCCACCATATTCAGGAGAAACAGATCGGGCCTGCCATCTCCATTTACGTCGGCGAAGCTGGCATCGCCGCACCAACCACGTGGATGGAGATCGGTTTCCGCCGTCACATCCTTGAAATGGTTGTGCCCCATGTTCTTGTATAGGACGGGATATTCGAAGCGGTCGGGATACAAATGTCCGTGAAAACCGTCACGTAGGCCTACATATTCCCCGTCGGGACCTTTGACGTCACTGGTGTACTTCCCCACGTTGCAGACTAGTAAGTCCAATAGGCCGTCATTGTCATAGTCGAAGAAAACCGCGCCCGAGGAATGCGCGACCAGGTCAATTCCGGCTTCTTTGCTGATGTCCTTGAAATGCCCATGCCCATCGTTCTCGAACAAAACGTTCCCGCCGCGAACCGTGGTCACGAACAGATCTTGATCGCCGTCGTTGTCGATGTCCGCGAAAGCAGCCGCTACGCTGATGCGATCCGCTAGTCCCACACCGGATTCGTTGGTGATGTTCTTGAACTTGCCGCTACCCAAATTTTTCCACAGTTGATTTCCGCCGACTTGATTCACGAAGTAAATATCGTAAAGACCGTCGCCATCGACGTCCGCCACGGCGACCGCATTGCCGTGATCATAGTGAACCGGCATGTAGTTATTGGTTGCGTCATCGACAGCATGGTGCACGAAAGTGATTCCACTCTCATTCACTTTATCGGTGAAGTGAAATTGGTAAAAAACCTTGAATTGATCAACCGTCTCGAACTGCGCTTTTTTTCGAGCGGCGAGACTATCTACTCCGATATCTGGATCTGGGTAGCGGACCTCTGGGTTAGTTTTACTGGCCGCACCGCCCAAACGAACAAACGTCAGAGCGCACAGCGACAGTGCAACAAATCCAATCCAGATCCTGTAAGTTGTTCGCTGCAAGCCGACCCCACGGCGATAATGCCGCTCAAACTGGCATTCCTTTACGTCCAAGAACAGCACTCATTGTATCTCCGTCTTCCTTCGTCGCAATATGCACGATCCAGGTCGCGGGTTTAGACCGGGCCCTTTAGTTGACCTATTAGTTGACACTCACCAGCGGTCTCCCTAGACTGAAATATCCGCTGGACGGAATCAACTAGTTGATAGCGGCTGAGGACATTGCATGGGCTGGCTGCAAAACCGGTTCGAGAAAAATTTCCTGATCACCACCGTTGACTACGTTTTCAACTGGGCGCGTAAATCGGCATTGTGGCCGATGACGTTCGGTCTGGCGTGCTGTGCGATTGAGATGATCGCATCTTCGACGGCCCGCTTTGATATCGCGCGTTTCGGCTCGGAAGTTTTTCGGCCCAGCCCGCGGCAGAGCGATTTGATGATCGTGGCTGGCACCGTGACGCTGAAGATGGCGCCGGTGGTAAAGCGCATCTACGACCAGATGCCCGATCCAAAATGGGTGATCTCGATGGGCGCCTGCTCGTCGGTTGGCGGCCCTTTCAACACTTATGCTGTCCTGCAAGGCGTCGACAAAATCGTGCCCACCGATGTTTACGTGATTGGCTGCCCGCCGCGCCCGGAGAATCTGTTCTATGCCTTGCTGAAGTTGCAGGACAAAATCGATCAGATGACTCTCGCGAAGAAGCCGACCGAAGTGCGGCTGGAGCCCAACATGGTCGAGGCGTTTAAACGTCAAGTCATGATCGCCCAAACCTTGCAACCCAAGTAGCACTTGGCAATTGGCATTTAGCTAAACCCGGCTGTTTCCAGTGCATCGACAGGTTCCTTGAACTGTGTCGGCTAAATGCTAAGTGCTAACTGCTAAATGCTGATAAAGCTCACTTCAGAAGCCGACCTGCCAGCTCCGGACCAAGCCAAAGAATTTCCTTGCGGGGACAAGATGATCTGCGTTGCCAATGTAAACGGAACCATTTCCGCGATAGATAATGTCTGCCTGCATCGTGGCGGCCCGCTGGGCCAGGGAATGATCGAGAACGGAAAAATTCTTTGCCCATGGCATCTTTGGGAATGGGATCCGGTCACCGGAGCAGCCGCGCACAATCCTAACGCGAAGGTCCCCGTGTACCCGATCAAAGTCGAGAATGGCGATGTCATGATTGAAATTTGATCACCCGAGTAAGCTTAGGAGCTTCTCGGGCTGATTGTCGAAGTTTGGGAACACCTGGCCCAGATTTTTGTTTCCGAGGTGCCGATAGACTGCTTCTCCCAGTACGCGGCGGAAATCTGTGGTTACTGCGAGATCGCGGCCTTCATACAATTGTGACTGATCCAGGCCCGGCCAGCGGCCGTAAACTCTTCCGCCTTTCACCGGCCCTCCCATCACGAACATCACGTTGGCGTGGCCGTGATCGGTGCCGCGGTTGCCATTTTCTCGCGCAGTGCGGCCGAACTCCGACATCGTAACAACCACCGTGTCTTCGGCCAGATCGCCGAGATCGATCCAGAACGCCGACAAAGATTGTGAAAACTCGCGCAGGACATTTGCGATCTGCCCCTGCGTACTGCCTTCATTAACGTGATGGTCCCATCCGCCGATATCGGCAAATGCAACCTGCACTCCCAGATTCGCCTTGATGAGCTGCGCTAATTGTTTGAGACTTTCTCCGAAACGCCCCTGCGGATAGTTTGCGCCTGCCACGGGCGTGTACTTAGCCGGATCCGCTGCCTTCAGCATCTTCACCGCTTCGAACGTTTCCTGGCCTGTGCCATGCAGCACGGAATCGACTGACTGTTCGTACATCGCTTCGAACGTATTGGCAATCGGCATTGCGTCACGATTCTTGTTGCCAACTCCGAATTCATTGATCTTGTTCACAGCCACAGCCGGCTCGCTGCCGGAAAGTATGCGCGGCAGCGATGGCCCGAGCGCGATCGCGCGAAAAGCAGAACCGTCCGCCGACGGCGGCAGCGAGCGAAGGCTGCGATTCAGCCACCCATCTTCGGTCGCTTTCAGGCCGGGCGTGCCGGATTCCATAAAATCCTGCGCATCGAAATGGGAACGCGTAGGATCGGGTGATCCCGCCGCATGCACAATCGCGAGATGCCGCTGATTCCAGAGCGGCTGAAACGAAGATAAAGAAGGATGCAGCCCAAAGAAGCCGTCCAGATCAATCACCTGATTTTGCGGAATGTGGATCGACGGCCGCATCGCATAATATGCCTGCTCCCCATGCGGGACCACGATGTTCAGCCCGTCGGCTGCGCCCCGCTGAAAAATGACCACCAGTCGCTTGTTCCGCGACCCAAGGTCTGCACCGGCGTACGCTGCCCGGGCAAGAAAAGAAGGGATTGCTGCCGTTCCGACAACCGCAAGCGTGCTGTTGCGAACAAAAACTCGACGAGTAATCGACATGCAAGCTCCTAGCTACTATCTTCTCTGAAACTCTGGTGATCCCAGCAACAAGCCTTCAATCATTCCAGCATTGGGCGGCCGTGCCGGATCATCCAGTTTGCGGCCGCTGATATTCGGATCTTGTAATCTCGCACTGATCACATCGTGCGTCTGCCTCGATACGTCCTCCCCCAGCAATTTTTTTTCAAGCAGCGGTAGTGCCTGCTCACCGTCAGCAAAGGATTCAGGTCCGAGAAGCCGTTCTGCATCAACCTGTACCCCTTTCAATTTTCCCGCAGTCAGCGCCAGCGCGAAATTCATTCTGGCCAGCAATGCTGTGGAATTTACCCAGGCATCAGCCTTCATCGAATAGCCAGTCGGCGGCTGGGCTCCATAGAGCGGCATTCCCATATTCTCCAACTGTCGAACAAGGGGCATCGGATCGCTGACATCAGCTCCCGTTACACGCAAGCTCGACGCAACGAATTCCAGAGGTGTCTTCACCTTGGCCCGGTACTGCTCGTCTTGCCAGAACTCTGGCGATTGGAACATGGTCTTCAGCACTTCGCGAATGTCGCCATCTTTTTTTAAAAATGTTTGTGCCATGCGATCAACCAGTTCGCGCGAAGGATTATCCGACACAAAGCGCACGGCAAGTTTGGTGCAGAGGAATCGGGCCGTAGCCGGATGGTGGGCCAGTATGTGTAACACCTGCAACCCCTCTCTCTCTCCCGAAGATTTGATACGGTGGCCCAGTACGATTTTTGGCCCTGGTTCGTGCTTCCTTTCATCGAATACGAAACCTCCGCCTCGCCTCGGTTCTTTCAGCGTCCAACCAGTAAAGACGCGCGCCACCTCGGTAACATCCTTTTGCGTGTATCCTCCGTTTACACCAAGCGTGTGTAGTTCGAGCAGCTCGCGGCCATAGTTCTCGTTGATTCCGCTGCCTCTTTTACCCGCGGGTTGGCCCTGTTGCTTTCTCTGCCGATATTTTCTATTCGGAGTACGAATCCCGTTGGCAAAATCGGAATCTGGCCCAACACTCAGCCAATTGTCCAGATAAAACAGCATCGCCGGACTCTGTGCAGTTGCTGCCAGCAGGTCCTCGAACTTTCCGAAAGCGTGTGGCCGGATAACATCGCGTTCATAACTGGCGAGCAGATAATGATCGGCCCCTTTCCCAATGAACACATTGAAGTGGTTAAACCAGAAGTCGGTCATGACTTCCTGCAGTTGCCGCTCGGAATAGACCGCTCGCAGCAGTTTGCTTTCGACCAGTTCGTCGGTAACGACATGCTGAGGATTCTTGAGTGCTTCGATCGTTTCGCGCTGACGTGGCGCCATTCCCTCAGTAAAATCGTGCAGCCTGTTTTTTAAAGTGACAATGAGAAGACTACGTTCTTCACCGTGCATACTCAGAACTGCGTGGTATCGCTGATCTGGTTCCATGTTCCGGAGTTCAACGACCTGAGCTTCAGCGAGCATCGGCTCTTGCGAGGAAACATTGGCCACCCTTGACTTATTTGTTGCATCTTCAGCCAACTCCTGTTTGCGTTGCCGCCTATCCTCGTAACGCTCCAGTTGTGCCTCATAGATTGCATGTTTTGCTTGATCCGATGGAAGCGGCTCCTTACCTTCAGCAATTGCCTTTATGACTGCTTCCGGCGGAAAATTCTCCACCAGTTCCCGCGGGTTCATTCGCAAGCTGGGATACAGCGTCAGCCGCATCTCCAGTGCACTGTCATCAATCTTCTCGGGATGAAGTTGCTGCTGAATCCATCGATCCAGCCCCTCCGCCATGACGCGGTCCAGATCACCCGGTCGTGGTCCGAAGGTCAGCCGATTCAAGGCATGGTGCGCGCGTTTCCGCTCGCTCATCCCAGGCTCAGGTTTCGTGTCTTTGCGATTTCCAATCGCGGAACTGGTGAACACGAGGATTGCTGCGATTGTAATGAGAAGGCTGGTTCGGTGTGGACGGGTCCTCATGACAGGAACCTCAAATTATCAACCCAGGATAAAACCGAAGGTTGCTGGAGAATTTTTGGGAACCCACTGGGGTGAACTTACCCCCCAACCTGATTCGGAGTCCTACGTCAGATACAGCCGGCCATGGTTCACCTTATGCTGCAAGGCGGCTGCCAGGTGATCTACGTCGGCGGCGCCAATGCTTTCGGCGATCCGGCCCTCGAGAAATGGGGTTCGGTTGCTTCCGACGGTATCGCGACGCACCTGCAACAACAGCGCCTGCACTGCATTAGGATCGAATTTCTCCGGTGTCAGGCGGACGATCTCACTCAACGTGGCCCCCAGAGTAATCGGCTCACGATAGGGTCGCTCGCTCGTCATTGCGTCAAATGTGTCAGCCAGCGCCACAATGCGCACCGGCAACGGCACATCTTCCAAAACGAGCCGGTCCGGATATCCCGATCCATCCGCCCTCTCGTGATGCCAGCGCACAATTTCCGGAATCTTTGGCCAGGGGAATTCCACTTCGCTGACGATCTTGTGTCCGACGATCGTATGGTCCGCCATCTCCCGAAACTCTTCGGCATCCAAGGCGGCCGGTTTGCCGAAAAGCCTTTTATCGACCGCAACTTTCCCGATGTCGTGCAGATATCCTGCCGAGCGCAAAGCGGCAATTTCTCCACTATCCAGTCCCATCGCCTCAGCGATTGCTGTGGAGTATCGTGCGACTCGCAAGGAGTGTCCGTGGATATTCACGTGCTTCACATCAATCGCAGTCGCGAAGGCTTCCAGAGCGTTGTCATAAAATCCGTGCAACGAGGCCATAAGACGAAGGTTCTCGGAAACGCGCTGCGCCAGCGTTTGCGTGAGCGCAAAATTGTGCACTGCGAGCGAGACATAGTGGCAAAGCAACTGGAGCGCGTCCAATTCGTCCGGATCGTATAAGCCATCAGCTTCGTGGCGTCCCAACGCCACTACTCCCACGAGTTTGCTACCGACTTTCAGCGGAACAATGCATTTAAATAACTCTGGTGCGACATTCCCATTCGAGCTGAGAAAAGTGTCGCATTCGCCCGAAGCGGGGACGATCGCACTTCCCGCCGAGGTGAGCGCATGAACATGTTTTGGGAGCAAAGGAATAAAGGCCGGATCGGGCATGAGGGCAAAACCGCCAGAAGCAACCGCGGTGAGAAGAGATGGCTTGTCACTATAACTAAATATGATGGCTTCTCGCGCGCCACCCGCCTGCTGCAAAGCCGGAATCATCGCACGAGCCGTCTTCGGTAGGTCACGTTCAGCCGTGATCGCGGGTCCAAAATCAGACAGCGCTTCTACCGTCCGCAGAAGCCGTCGCAGGTTATCCTTTTGCACGCGCGCGAAAGAGTAAACGACCAGAGCAATTTGAGAGTACCACGCAAGCAAGCGGCCATCTTGTTGGTTAGTTTGGTGCGGTGGAGGCGGAGCTTCCTGTCCGCTATGCTTAAATTACTCGTTCTTGCTTGCCCCTGCCAGTTCCGCTTCCTCGTACATGGCCTCGATCTTTTCCCGATACCGCTCTTCGACCACTCTTCGCCGCAGTTTCATGCTGGCGGTGAGCGTGCCGTTTTCCGCAGAGAATTCGTCAGGAACCAGCACAACTTTTTTTAGCTGCTCGAAACGAGCCAGATCACGATTCACGTCCGCCACGATCCCTTCATACAACTCGCGAATTCTCGGTTGAGCAACCAACTCTTCCCGCGACGAGAACGCGACGTGATTGGTTCGGGCCCAATCCTCCAGGAGAGGAAAGTAAGGTGCAATCAGCACAGCGGGAAACTTGCGCTTGTCCCCCAGAACGACTGCCTCCGCGACCAGCGCATTGTGCTTGAGAGAATTCTCCAGCGGCTGCGGCGCTATAAACTTGCCTCCCGAAGTCTTGATCAAATCTTTTTTGCGATCTGTGACTGCGAGAAACCCTTCAGAATCTATATGGCCGATGTCGCCCGTCTTGAACCAATCGCCGCTGAAAACGTTGTTAGTTTCCTCCGGCTTTTTCCAATACCCTTTGAACACGGACGGACCGCGCACCAGGATTTCTCCGTCCTCAGCAATTCGAACCTCGACATTCGACAGAGGCTTCCCAACGGTACCTAGCTTATGCGCCGAAGGAGTATTGACAGCGATCACCGGGGAAGTTTCCGTCAGGCCGTAGCCTTCGTGAATGCGGATTCCCATGTCGGCAAACCATTCTGCTAACGCGCGCCCCAGCGGCGCTCCACCGGACACAAAGATTTCTGCGCGTCCGCCCATCCCGGCGCGCACTTTCGAGTAAACCATCCGGTTAGCCAGGCCCCAGGCGAGCGATTTTGGTGTTTCTCCTACCTCGATTTCCTGGCGATGTTTTCGTCCCACCACTTTTGACCACCGATAGATTTGTTTTGCCGGGAAGCTGCTGGCTTTTACATCTACTTGTGCATGGATTTTTTCGTATACGCGAGGCACAGCGACAAAGATCGTCGGCCGCACTTCCAGCAGCGCCTTGGGCAGCTGATCAAAAAAAGACACATAAGCCAGAGTCACTCCCCGGTACAGCAGACCAAGGTCAACATTGCGTGCCGTTACGTGAGAAAGCGGCAAGAAGGACAAACTGATGTGTCCCGGATGAAATCCTAACGTCGGCAGCCACGCGCCAATATTAGACGCGATATTTCTGTGCGTCAGCATGGCGCCTTTGGGAATACCCGTCGTACCCGATGTATAAATAATGGTGGCCAGATCGTCTGGTGCAGTTTTTCTCGCCACAGTATCGAACTTAGCGTCGCGCTGCTGCGGACCATCACGCATCAGCCGTTGCATATGAAAGGCGTGCGCCGTTTCAACTGCGTCCATGACCACAATTTTTTCAACCGACGCTTGATGCCGTACGTTGCTGATTTTTTGCAACTGCTTCTCAGTTGATAAAAAAATGACTCGTGCTCCCGAGTCCTTCAAAATATAAGCTGCTTGCTCGTCGGTAAGAGTGGTGTAGACAGGAACTACGACCGCCCCGATCAACAGGCACGCAAAATCGGAAATGGCCCACTCCGGACGGTTCTCACTCAGAATGGCCACGCGGTCACCTTTGCGAATACCCCACTCCTGCAGCGCCCGCGCCACACCGACCACATTGTGATAAAACTCGCCCGCAGAAATCGACACCCATTGGATCGCCTGACGATGCATCATGACCACCCGATCATCCCGATCGGCAATGGCGAAGAAAATATCGTTAATCGTTTCCAGGCTCATGTTTGTCGGCCCCGCAACCGCGGCGCAATCACGTCTTTAGCCAAACTCTACTTGGTTCTCGGTTCACGACGCAATGACTTATGGTGGCACTATTTTCGCTTTGCTGAGAGAATAGAAAACCAGCTAACCGTTTGGGGTGAACTCTATATGCGAAAAGTTGGAATCAGTGCCGTACTCATGCTCAGCTTGGCCGCCGCATTTATTCCTTCAACCCAGGTTCGTGCCGCTGAAAAAAAGGCGCCCATGACGTTGAAGGTGGGCGATATGGCGCCCGATTTCAAGCTGCAATATTTCGATGGTCACGACCTCAAGGACGTAACCCTCAGCCAATATCGCGGCAAAAAGAATGTAGTTTTGGCTTTCTACATCTTCGCTTTTACCGGCGGTTGAACCCAACAGATGAAAAACTTCCAGCAAAATCTCCACAAGCTGGAAGCTGCCGACACCCAGGTCCTGGGTGTGAGCGTGGACAGTCCCTTCGCCAATAAAGCCTGGGCCGATCAGATCGGCGTGACCTTCCCGTTGCTGAGTGATTGGGGAGGGGAGTTGACGCACAAATACAGCGTTTACGTGGACGAGTATAAGGCGGCACGCCGGGTCAACATCTTGATCGGAAAAGATGGCAAGATTCTCGAAGAACAACTGGACAAAGACGCCATCGATCCAGGCAAAATTGTTGACGCTTGCGAGCGCCCTAAGCTGAAGAACTGAGAAAACGCGAGTTCCCTTCGGTTCCTGGGTGGTCGCATCGGTGATTCCAGGCTCAATGGCTGCTCAAATTGTGTGACCTCACACGTCTGTGTGACCTCGACGGTTTGACGCTCATGGTTTGCTTATTTATCATGATTTCGCGGGGTGGAGCAGTCTGGTAGCTCGTTGGGCTCATAACCCAAAGGTCGGTGGTTCAAATCCACCCCCCGCAACCAAACCTCCCAAGAATAAATTCCCATAAACCTCCTGAGTTGTTCGAGTTACGGGCTGAGCTTTCTTTATGCCGTTTCTAGTTCGCCACCTGCGGAGATTTCAACATCGCGACCAGCGTG
>JAFAGX010000540.1 GCA_019237515.1 Acidobacteriaceae bacterium | reverse complement strand
CTGTGACCGTGGCGAACGTATGTCCGGGCTCGATCACCGGTGCACGATCCTGTCGTGCGTCTACTTGAATTGGCTCATCCATACTTCGTTTCCCGCTTAACTCTCCAGTTCCGGATTCGGGTTCCGAATTTCCGCCAAATACGTCGTTCTGGGTCTCGTGTTCAAATCCTGCAAAAGCCCGTAATTGCGGCTCTTCGCCTTTAACTGCGAAACCCGGGCGCTGGAATCATTTTTATTACCGAACACAATTGCGTTTGCCGGGCACGATTGCTGGCAAGCCGTCTGCAACTCAAGATCCCGGATCTTTCGATTCTCGCGTTCCGCATCAATGCGATGCTGCGTTATCCGCTGTACACAGTACGTGCACTTCTCCATGACGCCGCGGCTGCGTACTGTCACGTCCGGATTCCGCATCATTTTGAACTGCGGCGTGACCCAGTCCTGGAACAACAGGAAATTAAATCGGCGCACTTTATACGGACAGTTGTTGGAGCAATAGCGCGTGCCCACACAGCGGTTGTAAACCATGTCATTCAGACCTTCCGTGCTGTGCACCGTCGCTCCAACCGGGCACACCAACTCGCACGGCGCATTCTCGCATTGCATGCAGGGAACTGGCTCGAAATACGCCTTCGGATTGTCGCGGTCGCCCTGGTAATACACGTCGACCCGCAACCAGTGCATGTGCCGGCCTTTGTTGCATTGCTCCTTCCCAACGATGGGGATGTTGTTCTCGGATTGGCACGCGATGATGCAGTTGTTGCAACCCACACACGCATTCAGATCGATCGCCATCGCCCATTCATATGGCTCTTTCTCATATTGCTCGGCGTAACCTGGATAAAGGCTGAAATCTTGCGCGGGCCGATCTTCGTTGAATGAGTCTGCCTCTTTTCGGTACTCACTCAGATTGGCGGTTCGTACCAGCGGACGCGTGTCGCCGTTCTGGGTCTCCATCGTCTGGTAACCCTGCGTCGATGCCAGCAGATAATCTCCGCCTGCCTTCTCGATCTTCACTCCATTAGCGCTCCATGGTGTCGCGCTATAGCGCAGCGGATAAAAATCAAATCCAGTGCCGGTTCCCACGCGCCCTGCCCGTTGCCGCCCATATCCCAGATAAACCGTCACCGCATTGTCGGGATGCCCCGCTTGAATCCATACCGGAGCCGTAACTGTTTTTCCATTCAGCTCCAGCCGGATCATGTCTTCCGTGTGCAACCCCATCCGCTCGGCCATGCTCGGCGCGATGAGCACCGGATTGTCCCAAGTCATCTTTGTCATCGGCTTGGGCAGTTCCTGCAACCATCCGTTGTTACAGAAGCGCCCGTCGTAGATCGATGGATCACGCCGGAAATTGATCTCGACCCCTTGCCCGCCGTTTGCCGCTGCAGGCAAATTCCCCAGTTTCGCCGTGACCTGCTTTGCTTGAAACGTCGTGCCCTCAACCCATCCGTCATTCAGCGCCTTTCGCCAGAACATCTCAAAATCAGCGCCCGGATGCTGGTTCTTCCAGTACCCTCGGACAATTTCGTATCCGGTTGCCTCGGCTTGTCCGGCCAGCAAGGCCACGACTTCGTAGGCGCTTTTGCTGTTGTAGAGCGGAGCGATCAAGGGTTGCTGAATTGTGACCGTTCCGTCATAGGCGCGAACATCTCCCCACGCTTCTAAGTAATGGGTCTCGCTGATGTGCCACTGGCAGAGCTCAGCGGTTTCATTCTGATGCTGGCCAAGATGTACGCGGACCGGGATTTTCGTGTCCTTCAGCGCATCGGCAAAGTCGAGATCCGCAGGAGCGTCGTATGCAGGATTTCCGCCCAGAATGAACAGCATGTCCACTTTGCCCGCGCGCATATCCGCAACTAGTTCGTTGAGCGAATCAGTCTGATTCACCGCGTTCGCATTCACCGGGTCCGTGTACGTTACCGTGCTCCCGACATTGCCCAGAACCTGGTTCATGGCGTGACCAAGCGCGTGAACCGCAGGAGGCTGATGATCGCCGACAATAACCAGGCTGCCGCCGCGATGTGCTTGCAGATCTTTAGCGATGGCGGCCAGGTGTTTGCCTTGTTCACCTGAAAGCATCCCGCCATTCGCGGATACACCAATAATTTCCGCCAGAGCACGGGCAAAGCTTTCAATCTGGGAAGCCTGCATGGCCAGCCTATGGTCCGCTTTTACTCCGGTCGAACTCGACGTGCTCTCAATTACGTACAACCGGCTCATCTTCTCCGAATCCGGATCGCGCCGCTTGGCGAAATCTCGCGCGTAGCGCGTCATGCCGGGATAGCCCGAGTACAGAAAATCCGCATCCAGCGAAACGATCACGTCCGCTTTATCCAGCCGATATTGCGTTTCCACCACCTGCCCAAACGCCATCTGCGCGCCCGCGTACACGTTGTCGCGATTTACCGGTTCGTAGACGTGCCATTTGGTTTGCGGAAAAAGCTTCAGCACTTGTCGCAATTGATCGGCAAAGCTCGGCGATGAAACCGTTCCCGTTAGAATGCGTATGCCCGATCCCTGCACCGCTTTCTGCGAATTCAATGGCCCGCGGATCGCCTCGACAAAATTTCCCCAGGTTTGCACTCCTCCTAATTTCGTGTGAGTTTGCGACCGGTCTGGATCATAAAGGTCGAGAATGGATGCCTGGGTGAATACATCCGTTCCGCCCAGGCTGACGGGATGCTTATCGTTTCCCTCTATTTTGGTGGGTCGAAACAGGTGGCTCTCCACCAAAATCGGAGTGGCATATCCGCTCAGCTCGAACGCGGTCGCGTAAAACATCGGCCGGCCGGGAATAACCTCTTCCGGTTGGCGGACGTAGGGAACGATCGGCTCCATCGGCTGCTTGGTACATGCCGTCATCCCCGCCATCGCCAACGACGCGCCCATAAGCTTCAGGAATCCCCGTCGGGAAACCGCATCCAGCCATTCCGACGCTCCTTTCGGAAATTCCCGGTGCATCATTTCCCTGAATTCGGCGCTCCCCGCCAGTTCTTCCAGGCTGCGCCAAAATTCCGGTCCCTTCGTCTCCGCAATGCGGGCGCGAGCCGTCTCACGGTCGAGCTTGTCCTTCTTGCCCGGACAAACCGCCTCTATTCGCGCTGTGTTCGTTTCTTCTTTCATTCCGTCTTTTCACCGCTTATCGGTGACAGGTAGAGCAACTCGTAATGTCTGCCTCACTTCGCAAGTTGTATTTCTTCACCAGATCGGCGCCCAGCGACAACTGGTCGGTGTATTCTTTGCCATCCAGCGTCAGCGGTTTCAGACTCGACGGCACCTCGTAACGCATGTTGAACACCTGGTCCCGCGGCCGCAAATACTTTGCCGGATCGCGATGGCAATCCAAGCACCACTCCATCTGCAACGAGGCATAGTTGTACATCAGCGGCATGCGGTCCACCGGCCCATGACAGGTGTTGCAGCCCACGCCTTTGTTGATATGAATGCTGTGGTCGAAATATACAAAGTCCGGCAGATCATTCACCCGCGTCCAGACTAAAGATTTTCCGCTGCGAAAACTGTCGCGCACCGGCTCCAGCAGAGGAGCACCAAGCCAGATCTGCGAATGGCAATTCATGCAGGTTTTCGTGGGAGGAATTCCCGCGAAACTCGA